>WJOQ01000038.1 GCA_009618505.1 Clostridia bacterium
ATGGTGTGCCAGTTGTTCCGCCAGGGGCATTGCTGGGTAGCTAAGTCTGGTTGGGATAAGCGCTGAAAGCATCTAAGTGCGAAGCCCATCCCAAGATTATATCTCCCATCCCGGTGATTTATCATCGGGAGTAAGACCGCAAGTAGACTACTTGTTTGATAGGCGGTGAGTGTAAGAGCAGTAATGTTTTGAGCTAAACCGTACTAATGGTCGAGGGCTTGGCCTGCTTCAGAGTTGATATTAGTCAAAAGATGAGAAAAGAGGGGTATAAAAGCTCCTCTTTTTGTTTTATTTGATTTGGACATTTTTAGCCTCAAGTTACTGGTTCTAATTTTGGGGAAACAATTCGAGGCTAGTTAGCTTTGGGGAATTGTTTTTCGTGTTATGTAAAGATGGATACTTATTTGTCAAAGCGTTGTTGACGGTTCAAGAGTGAAGGCTTGAAGAATGGGGGCTTTTTCTTTGGGTAACCTATCCCCCTGACCCCCTTCCCTTATTAATTTATTAAGGGAAGGGGGAAATGAACGCTCTGCCCGACTTTCAGTCGTTCTTGACAGCTTTCCAATTTCAATGAAAACGTCATATACACATACAATCCAGCCTTCTTGCCAAATAAAATAGGAGCCAGTATTTGGCTCCTATTTCGTACTGCCTAAAACAAGTAACACTAAGTTAAACTAGTGTGGACCTCCTAACATATTACCATCCTCCTTTTTGCTTGTACTATATTATATACACACTTTTAGAATTTGTCAATAAAAGTTGTCCCTTATTTGCCAACATTTTTCTCTATATCTCGGACAAACTTCTTGAAATCTTCGTCGCTATGGTAATCCTCAAATACCGGAAAGATTTTAATGTGTGCTGTACTTAGAATTCTTTTATCTACTGCTACACTTAATATCTTTAACATTTCCCTCTTATCTTTTCTTAGAGCCGCAATTCCAGCCCTAAGTGATTCCGTTGGTTCTCTCTCCTCTATTTCTTTTAAATCCTTTTCCATTTCTGAAATTTTATTAAGACGTTTATATGCTATAGCTCTGTTTATTCTAGCGATAAGACTACCTGGTTCGCTTTTCACTACTTTATTAGCTTGCCTTATAACTTCATCGTCGTCATTTATGAATAGCAGGAAATAAGTCTTGTTCTCTTCATCAACTGCACTTGATGGAATAAATTCTTTAAGAATCTCCGTTTTACCAAGTTCCACTAATATCCATGCATAGTCATAAGCACATAGGGGGTCGTCTGGATTGTCATGAGTGTCTAGTTTTAAGTAATCGGCTGCCTGTTCTAAATCACCTTTTCGTCTCATAATGGCAGCTTTTACTTTTAGAGGCAGTTCATCAGGTGGAACATATTTTCCTTTGACCTTCTTTCTGATCTCTCCTAGACCATCAAGAACCTTTTCCATATCCTTTCTTATAAGTCTATTATCCAGAAGCTGTCCGGGTACCGAGCAAAATACTCTCGACCTCTGCTCAGCTACCTTCATTGGGTTTATTACTGACATTGGCAGGTCTAATCTCGCCTTATGATGGAGTTCAGCCATAAACTCATCAAATCCTTGAATTTCAATCGCATGTACTCTATCCTTTTCTAATAGCCGCTCTACTCTTGCCCTTGGTTTTTCATCCTTACGAATACACCAATATATCCCATGCTTGAAGTAACCTCTATTAGTTACTAATTTTTCTAAGATTGACATTATCGAATTATCTCTTCCCCCATACCCTATAACGACCAATCCGTACTCCTGTCCAAACTGAACTAGCTTTGTCTCCATATTTCTTGTTAATCTGTTCGTTTCTCTCTGTGTGTTCTTTATAATACTGTCAAAAAGAAAATCTCCGTGTAATTTTATTATCTGAGGTCGTGCCCTAGTCAGTCTAACATTTAATATTTCTGAATCATGAGCGTATACTATCGGTCTCACAATATCTGTATATAGATAACACGCTTCATTAATTAGGTCATCAAAATTGGTTGTAAATACTGCATTGAAAATCTGGTTCTCCAATAGACTTGCTAAATATACATAACCCAAACTAGGACTTGCGTTTTTCAGAATTGTTTCTATGTAATCTCTTCTCTGCGATTGCTCATCATACAGATATCCAAATAGATATCCGTACTCCTTATCAGTGTTATACCAGCTTTGTTTTGATAGCCACGTTTTGTATTTCACTCTTGTTCGATTACGTTCATAGAGCCTATTTCGCCATGTTTCAATCATCTCGCTAGCAGTTTTCACTCTTGAATTCCAAGATGCACCAGCACCCAAAAATAGAACGTAGTTTGGTCTGCCCTCGCTTCTATTGAGAATAGTGTCTATTAAATGCTCTGCCGGCTTAATTTCCATTTTCAGAGTTTCCTTTTATCAATGGTAGTCTATCTCTGTCTTTTCCTATTGTCAACACAGACATATCTATTCTTCTTATATGATTGCTCTTTTTGCTAACAACCTTTTTATAGGGCAGTCTAAGAGGGGCGGAAGCCCCTCTTTCTTTTCTTCCCCCTCTCCTTTGAAGGAGAGGGGGATACAGGGGGTGAGGTAGAAACAGAAAGAGATTGCTTCGCTTCGCTCGTAATGACACGGCGGGGGATAAAGGGGGATGGGGTTACCAGATAAAGCCTAAAAGGGGGTGAGGTAGAGTGAAAACTGAAGGTGGGAGCTTGGGTGGTCGAAGGTAAGGGGGAGGAAGGTAAATTTTAATTCAAAAAGGTCTTGACAAGGCTGGTTTGCACCTTTATAATGTCTGGCATTACTCTGTGCTCCGCCTTGTACTTAACAAGGTTTGATATAAATTTATGCTTCGCCTTGTAGTTGGCAAGGCTTGATATAAATTTATGTTAGCTAAAGGAGGTTGTGAGCATATGGAACAAAAGGCTGAACAACCATTACCAGCCTGG
The DNA here is from genome assembly GCA_009618505.1 of Clostridia bacterium. Next base: position 2,914 of record WJOQ01000038.1, read on the forward strand.
GGCAATCCGGCACCGATAGGGTTTATTGCTCTTGCCGTTGCTATTTTTTCTATGGTACCCATTTTCTGTGGCTGGGTACCACGTGAGGCAATTATGGCTACGCTGCCGTGGGGAATAGCGGCGGTCATTGTCCTGATTATAGTGACTATAATCGAACTCAGGAATAGGAATCCTCTGGCCGCATTCGCCTTTGGTGCTTTCGGTATTATAATAGGTGGGGCATTGACCATAAACACCGTGCAGATGTGGGCGGAAAAGTTGGCGGCGCCGGCGGCAATGGTCGCGGGGGGTATGATGGTAGACGCAATGGCTTGGCTGGCTCTGTCTATTGCCATCCTATTTGTAGGATTTGCCTGCGGTTTGAGGTGGAGGAGCTTTGCTATAGCTGTTTGGATAGGTGATATTGGCTGCTGGATAATTGCCATGGTGAATTTTGGGGTATTAAGCCATGCCGCAGGTGCAGTCGGTGGCTACTTCCTTCTCCTTCTTGGCATTTACTTTCTTTACATTGGAATAGCTGAGTTTGTTAATCCGATATTTAGGAAAACCATTTTGCCTCTGGGTGGGCCTTTGTTTAAGAGAACAGCTCCACCAAAAGCCTAAAACTACTGTTTGGTAGAGAGCGAGATGCCTGGTAGTTTGAGCCTGGATGGTATTCTTTGGTGAAGTGAGAAGGCTATTTGGCTAAGGAAAGA
>WJOQ01000216.1 GCA_009618505.1 Clostridia bacterium
ATCGTATAGACATCCATAATGGAGAGGTTTCTATTATTGACTTTAAATCTTCTAATGTGCGGGAGAAAAAAAGTGCGGACAAAAGGACAAAAAAAAGTCTGCAGTTAGCTCTTTATGCTCTTGCTTATCAAAAAATATTTGGAAAAATTCCGGAGCGAGTGGAACTTCACTTTCTAGAGTCAGGTTTGAGGGGAGTAGCAACTCTAACTGAGGAGAACCTTTGTCAAACTGTAGAAAAAATCAAGGAAGCATCAGCCGGAATTCGTGCCAGGTCTTATCAGGCAAAGCCAGGTTACCAGGCATGCCGTTTGCTTACTTGCGCTTATCAACAGGTATGTCCTTATGTTTTTCTGGGAAAGAGATGAGGGAAATGGCTATACAGGCAAGAGAGAAGTTAATTTTAGCTTTGGATGTAGACACTCAAGAAGAAGTTGAAGGGTTAGTGGAAAAACTGGCCGATTTTGTCGGAATTTTCAAAGTAGGCCATCGTTTATTTACCAGGTACGGTCCCAAAATTATAAAGGCTATAAAAAAAAAGAAGGTGAAGGTCTTTTATGATGCCAAGTTTTACGATATCTCCTCTGTAGTGGAAAAAGCGGCTGAAACAGTAGCAGATTTAGGAGTAGATATGTTTACTATGCATACGCTTGGCGGTTTGGCAATGATACAAAGGGCAAGAAAAGCAGCCAAGAAAAGAAATAGATTTATCAAAGTATTAGGAGTTACCCTTCTCACTTCCTTGAATTCCCAGGTGCTAGAAGAGGAGCTAGGGATTGAAAGGAATTTGAAGGAGGAGGTTATGCACCTGGCAAATCTGGCAAAAAAAGGAGGGCTAGATGGAGTAGTTGCCTCTTCTTATGAAATTGAAGAATTACGCAGGAATTTCGGGAATGACCTTCTTCTAATCGTTCCGGGAGTAAGACCAAAAGGCTCAAAAAAAGATGAGCAAAGGAGGGTATTGACTCCCCGGCAAGCAATTAAAAGAGGAGCTGATTTTGTGGTAATAGGACGTCCTATCCTGGATTCGGCTGACCCTGTGAGAGCAGCCAAACGAATTCTGGAAGAGATCGAGGACTAGTTAATGAGGCTACCTAAAGCCCTACGGGTTTTCGTCTTAATCGGTGCTGTTTATACTTTTCTCTTATGCATAAACCTTCTTGGTAGCTCGTTGAAGTTATTAGGGGGCGGATTTGTCAACCAATTAATCAGCACTACCTCTAATCCCCTGACGGGACTTTTCATTGGTATTCTTGCCACCTCGTTAGTACAGAGCTCGTCCGTTACTACCTCTATTGTAGTGGCTCTGGTGGGTACAGGAAGTATCAATATCGTTAATGCTATCCCCATTATTATGGGAGCCAATGTTGGCACTACAGTCACTAATATTTTAGTTTCTCTTGCTCATATCACTAAGAAAAGAGAGTTTGGACATGCTTTTTCTGCTGCTGTGGTGCACGATTTTTTCAATGTACTATCTATTCTTATCTTTTTTCCGCTAGAGATTCATTTTCATATTATTGAGAAAATTTCCTATTTTTTTGCTCAAATTTTTGAAGGAGCGGGTGGACTGAAAATTACCAGTCCTTTAAAGATTATTCTTGAGCCTGTCTCCAATTCCATAGAGGGTCTTCTTGCTTACAGTCCTGTTGTGTTACTCGTTGTCTCTCTTGTCTTTCTCTTTATTGCGCTGACCGTTCTGGTAGCTATGACTCGCTCCCTGATGAGTGAAAAAGCGGAACTATTTCTGGACAAATATCTGTTTGGAACTGCCGGAAAGGGCTTTTTATTAGGACTCTCATTGACAGCTGTAATTCAGTCTAGTTCAGTTACTACTTCTTTGGTAGTTCCTCTGGTAGGAGCGGGTTTGCTAACTTTAAGAAAGATTTATCCCTATCTCCTGGGAGCAAATATAGGAACGGTAATTACAGCCATCCTCGCTTCCTTAGTTACCGGGTCTTTCCTGGGAGTTCAGGCAGCTCTTGCTCATTTAACTTTCAATCTACTGGGAATTTGTGTGTGGTATCCTTTAAAAAAAGTTCCTATCGGACTTGCTGAAGGATTTAGCTCCCTTATTAGAGAAAAAAGAATGCTTGCTGTTGTTTATTTGATTTCAGGGTTTTTTTTACTACCAGTTCTCTTAATCATTCTTACCAGGAGGTGAAATACATGTTTAGAGAGTTTTTTCAACTTTGGAAAAAAGCAGGATTGCTAAATGAAGCTCTTAAAGAAACAGAAAAGATGCTTTTGGTGGCTAAAAGTATGTTTTCTTTTTCCCTGCGCGTTTTAATGGATAAAGAGAAGGAAAAGGAAGATATTTACAAGATCGACCGAGAGCTTAATAAATTGCAGAGAAACGTACGCAGAAAAATTCTGGAGCATCTTTCTATAAATCCCCAACAAGATGTTACCTCTTGTCTGGTTTTGATTACCATAGTTATAGATATAGAAAGAATCGGTGATTACTCCAAGAATTTAATAGAGCTTTCCCACAAATATCCGCAACGCCTAAAGGGAAAATACATTGAGAGAATAAGAGAAATTGAGAAGGACATAGAGGGACTCTTTGACCGGACAATAAATGCTTTCAAAAACGCAGATATTGATTTAGCCAAGCAAATTATGGAAAGACATGCAAGAATAGCTGTTCACTGCGAGAAGGTTGTGGAAGACCTTGTTGAGGACACACAAGTTTCTTCCAGAATGGGTATCATCTGTGCTCTTCTGGCTCGATACTTAAAACGAGTCAGTGCTCACCTGAAGAATATTGCTTCTGGCGTATCCAATCCTTTCCATAGGTTAGGATATAAGCCAAAAAATATGGAGTGAGGTTATTTTACATATCCTTGTAAGAGATAGTCTCCCCCTATTTTCTTCAATGAGTCTATGCTTATGTAGGGAGTCTCCTTTAATAAATTAACTCCTTTTCCTTCTACCCAGGTAGGGGCTTCTTTTCCTCCTATTATACGAGAGGCAAGAAAGAGGAATACCTTGTCGACTCTTTTTTCCTCAAAAAAAGAAGCGATCACCTCTCCTCCTCCTTCTACTAGAAGACTCATTATTTCAAGCTCTCCTAGCTTCTTTAGGACTTCCTTTAGACTTACCTTTTCTTGTTTCGCTTCTGTTACCACTACCTTGATTCCTTTCTCTTTTAACTCTTCTAATCTCTTCTTATTTGCCTGCCAGGTAGTGAAGATAAACGTACCGGCTTTTTCCTGGTCGTTTAAGAGACGTGCTTCTAGGGGAATTCTTAGTTTGCTATCCAGGATGATCCGAACAAATCTTCTTCTGGAGGAAGGAGGAAGTAGGGAAGGGTCATCTTTGATTACAGTATTTATTCCTACTAGAATAGCATCCACTTTATCCCTGAGGGAATGAGCGAATCTACGTGATTTTTCACCGGTTATCCACTTAGATTCCCCGCCGGGGGTAGCAATTTTTCCATCCAGACTGATTGCTGCCTTGACTATGACAAAAGGCCTCTTTTTCCTTAGGTAATTGAAGAAAGCCTCATTTAACTTCTTTGCCTCTTCCTGACAGACTCCCAGTTCGGTTTCGATACCTTCTCTTGCCATATGTGTTAGCCCTCCTTTAGAAGTAGGGTCTGATGTGGCTGCTATTACTTTTTTAATGCCGGCTTGAATTATCTTTTCTGTACAAGGAGGGGTTTTCCCATAATAATTGCATGGTTCCAGGCTGACATACAGAGTAGTGCCTTGAGCTTCACCTTTTGCCTTTTCAATAGCTTCTACTTCGGCATGCGGTCCGCCGAAGTATCTATGATATCCAGTAGCAATCACTTCTTCCTTTTTAGTAAGAACAGCTCCTACCATAGGATTGGGAGAAACTTTTCCTTCGCCTTTTTTAGCCAATCTTAAGGCCAGTTTCATCCATTTTTCATTAAGTTTCAAAATCCTCCTCTTTATCCAGTTCAAATTCCTGATGAATAGCTCTTACTGCTTTCTTCCCTTCATTTTTCCTGACTACACAAGATATCTTTATTTCTGAGGTGCTTATCATGTCAATGTTCATTTTTTTCTTTCCAATGCAGGTAAACATACGGGCGGCAACTCCAGGGTGGGATTGCATTCCTGCACCTATCAAGGAAACCTTGGCCATATCCGAATCATAAATTATCTCTTCAATTTCCAATTTTTTTCCTATTTTTTCCATTACTCTTCTTGTATCCTCCAGGGTTTCCTCTTTTATGGTAAAGGAAATGTCATTTTTTCCTTGCTTGGTGCTGCTTTGAATAATCATATCCACATTAATACTAGCTTCGGCTAATTGGCTGAAAATGAAACCAGCCGTTCCTGGTTCATCGGGTACTTTCTTAATGGTTACCTTAGCTTCCTTTTCATCAAGAGTGATTCCGGATACCACAAATCGTTCCATGTAATCGTTATTAGTCAATTATTGTTCCCTCCTTTTGACTGAAACTAGAGCGTATATGCAAAGAGACTCTATATCTCCTGGCTATTTCTACCGCTCGCAGATGTATAACTTGGGCTCCTAAACTAGCCATTTCCAGCATTTCCTCATAAGAAATATGCTTGAGTTTTTGTGCCTGAGGCACTATGCGAGGGTCAGCTGTGTATACCCCCTCTACATCACTGTAAATTTCGCATAAGTCCGCTTTTAATACTGCAGCTAACGCTACCGCGGTAGTGTCTGACGCCCCCCTTCCCAGGGTAGTAATAGTGTTCTGTAGACTAATTCCTTGATAACCAGCTACTACCACGATTTCACCTTTCTTGATCTCCCTTAAAATCCTTTCTGTTTCAATTTTCAAAATACGAGCCTTAGTATGAGCTTCATTGGTGATTATTCTTACCTGAGAACCAGTAAAAGATATGGCCTTAGCCCCCAGGGAATGAAGAGCAACGGATAACAGAGCAGACGAGACAATTTCTCCTGTGGATAAAAGCATATCTAATTCTCTTTTTGGGGGATGAGAATCAACTTGTAAGGCAAGAGCTAATAATTCATCAGTAGTATCTCCCATAGCTGAAACTACCGCTACTATATCATTTCCCTTTTTCTTTGCGTGCAGAACCCTTTGAGCTACTTTCTTAATTCTTTCCAGTGAATTAAGCGAACTCCCTCCATATTTCTGTATGATTAAAGGCAATCCCCTTCTCCTTAAATTCGTTGTTCGCCTTCCGACATTTTCTGAAGGACTTTTTTTAAACTAAAAGCGCAAAGCCAAAAACCATAATTCAATAGTATAAGAATTTCCCTTTTCCCCTCACCTTAATCCTCTCCCCATGGGGGAGAGGGGGTAAGTTCAAATTTAAAATTTTTGAATTTTACGCTATAATTTTGCATTTTTCGCTTTACGTTTTACGCTAAACGCTAGTATATATGTGATGTCAAAACCTGAGACCCTCAATTACTTATTATCTAAGAGATTTTATCCACTTGTTCCAGTACATATTTTTTGATTTCTTGGGGGGAAGGGAGGTCTGTTACTATTCTTCCTTCCTTTATCACTTGTTCTGTTAAGGGAGTAAAGTTTCCCCCACATGAACACTTTACTATTCTTTCCCTGAAGGGAAGGACGGAACGAGTCAAACAAGAAGAACATTGCCAACCTTTTTTTAGCCAGAGGCTTACTATTTATCTCAACTATATCTAAAGAAAAGTCTATTACCGGAGCATTGCTTATGTATGTTCCTACTCCGAAGGCATCGACTACAGAATTAAGAAGAGCTATTCTCTCTTCGGTTATTCCACCCGAAAGAAATATTTTTACTTTTTTGAATCCCTGTAGGTCGAGTTCCCATCGAACTTCTTTCAAAAGTTCCATAATATCGCCTCTTCTGGAAGCGGGAGTGTCTATCCTGACGGCAAAAAGGTTCTTGCCTAAAGCTTCTGCCACTCTGAGAGCTTCAAACTTTTCATCTCCCAATGTGTCTATTAGAGCCACTCTGCCCACTTCAGGTTCAATAATCTCATCGAAGAATTGGGTAGCTTTCACTGTATCTCCCACCAATAGAATAAGAGCGTGGGGAATAGTCCCGACTGGTTTCTCTCCTAATTCTTCCGCACTTTTTCTCACAGCTACTCCGTCACATCCCCCTATAAAGGAAGCCCTATCTATCATAGGAGTTATCCCGGGATGCATTCTTCTGGCTCCAAAGTGATAGACAGTCTTTCCCTGGGAGGATTTTTTGCAGCGGGCCGCGCGAGTCGCTATGCCGGAAGCCTGACAAACTAAACCTAAAAGAGCAGTTTCGTATCTGCCGAATTCGCTGTAATTACCTTCTATAGTTAAAACTGGCTCAAAAGGATGAAAGATGGTGCCCTCAGACATGCTCCAGACATCAATCTCTAAACCTTCTAGTAAAGAGAGTGCTTCATCTAAGCCACCCAAAACTGCCCATTGATAAGGAGAAGGAAGAGTCCTGGTCCTTATCTCAACAACAACTCTTTTGTCCAATCTCTTTTCTTTTAGAATCCTCACCGTACGTTCAAAATAGACATCGGTGATTTTTCCCTCTTTAATATGGTCAGACTTAGAAATATGAAACATGTCTCACCCCTGAGAAGTCCTGTGGCTACTAATTATGACAGGCGACATAATGCTCTCCACCTATATCCTTAAGTATGGGCTCTTCCTCTTCGCATTCTTGGGTTGCGCATGGACATCTCGGGTGGAATCGGCAGCCGATGGGAGGATCCGTCGGACTGGGCACATCTCCCTTTAATATTACCCGCTCTCTCTTCACCTCAGGGTCTGGGATAGGGATGGCAGAAAGAAGAGCTTGCGTATAAGGATGTTTTGGAGAAGAATAGATTTCCTTCCAATTGGCTAACTCCACTATTTTTCCTACATACATTACAGCTACTCTATCACTAATATACTTTACCACACCCAGATCATGAGCTATAAAAAGGTAGGTCAAATTAAACCTGGTCTGCAATTCTCTCAGTAAATTAATTACCTGAGCCTGTATAGAGACATCTAAGGCGGATACTGGCTCATCACAGACTACGAATTTAGGATTAATGGCCAAAGCACGGGCAATACCTATTCTTTGTCTCTGACCTCCACTGAATTCATGAGGATATCTTCTTAAATGCTGTCCTTTTAACCCCACAATTCTCAGCAGTTGACGAACCCTCTCCTCTCTTTGCTTACCCCTGGTAAGATTATGAATAAGTATAGGCTCGCTGATAATATCTCCTATGGTCATTCGGGGATTAAGGGAAGCATAGGGGTCCTGAAAGATAATTTGCATATCCCGGCGCAACCTACGTAGCTCTTTCTTATCCAACTTAGTTATATCTTTATTTTCAAAAACTACCTTCCCCTTTGTCGGCTCTACTAGTCTTAAGATAGCTCTTCCTGCAGTTGTCTTACCACATCCGCTCTCACCAACTAAACCTAGAGTTTTACCCCTTTTAATAGAAAGGTCTATTCCATCGACAGCTCTCACGTAACCGATAACTTTAGAAAAGAGACCACCCTTTATCGGAAAATGAACCTTTAGACCCTCTGTCCTTATCAGATATTCATCTTTGCTCATATTTCGTCGTGCCTCCAACATCTAACCTGGTGACCGTCTATTGCATCCACAAGCGCAGGTTCTTTAGTTTTGCATTTTTTCTTTACAAAAGAACAGCGAGGATGAAATCTACATCCGGCTGGGAAACTTAAAGCATCAGGAACCATGCCCTTTATCACCTCGAGCTTAACTTCTCTATCCATATCCAATCGGGGCAGAGACTTCAATAAACCACGTGTATAGGGATGTCTGGGGTTGCGGAAAATATCACGCACATCAGCAGATTCCACCGCCTTACCTGCATAGACTACCATTACTCTATCCGCCATCTCCGCAATTACTCCTAAATCATGGGTTATAATGAGCACTGATGTTCTGAACTCCTTTTGCAGCTTACTGATCAGGTCCAGAATTTGAGCCTGGATGGTAACGTCGAGAGCAGTGGTTGGCTCATCGGCTATCAGTAGTTCAGGGTTACATGATAGAGCCATAGCTATCATTACTCTCTGTCTCATCCCCCCACTCATTTGATGAGGATACTCTTTGAATCTGCGGGAAGACTCCGGAATTTCTACCAATTTTAGCATTGCCAGGGTTTTCTCTTTGGCTTCCTCTTTGTTGAGCCCTTGATGCAATCTTATAGCTTCCGAAATTTGCTTACCTATAGTATAGACTGGATTAAGCGAAGTCATAGGCTCCTGGAATATCATAGAGATTTTCCTTCCTCTTATCTTGCGCATAGCTAATTCGCTTATTTTTGAAATATTTCTCGCTTTAAGGAATATTTTACCATCCATTATTTTTGCTGGAGGCATTGGAAGCAGACGCATTACCGATAAAGCAGAAACACTTTTACCACAGCCACTCTCACCGACCATACCCAGTGTTTCTCCTTGATTGATTTCAAAATCAATGCCATCCACTGCTTTTACTACACCATCTTTTGTATAAAAATAAGTCTTTAAATCCTTTACTGAAAGTAAGGTTTCTTCCACTTTATTTCCTCTTCAGTCTTTTCTTATCCATTTTCTTTAGCTGTGAATTAATATTTATAGATAACCAGAATTCTGGGCACTTCTGATAAACATATAAACTGATAGGAAGAAAAACAGACAGCTTGTAAGGAATTTAACAGTGCTGAGACGAGCCAAAAAGGCAGCACGAATCCGCTGCCAACCCATACCCAGGCCAACCAATATAAAGATACCTATTAAGGGTAAGACGAACATTATGTTGTATAAAACAAGATATGTAAAAGAAATATTCCTGTATTGAGAGATTCCCATCATATAAATTAGTGTAGGTAGATAAATCTGCCCTGTACACAAAAATTCAATTAATGCAACCAGAAAACCAGTTGAAAAACAAATCAAGAAAAGGTATTTTCTTCTCAGTTGCCTTGCTATAATAAGATGAAGGATAGATTTAACTCTTTTGGGTAATTGTAACCTTATTTCCTTGATTTTTCCCTTTCTTGCTTTCAAATAGTCAAAAAAACTGTAGATCCCTAACACTAAGGCCAGTGAACCGGCTATAGGATAAATTAATTTAGAAGCTACTTCGATTCCCTCAGATGCATAGAGGAATTTAAGAAAACCAAGTCCAATTAACAGATAGGCGATGAATATGGCACTACAAAATAGGATGCCCGCTATCCATACCTCTTTTCCTTCCTTACCGATAAATACCAAATAGGAAATAAAGAATAGTAATACAGCAATTGCACAAGGATTTACTCCATCAACTAAGCCGGCAAAAACTATAGTAGGTATTCTAAACGACCTGAATCGTCCAGATATAGCGGCAATCGCATCTTTTTCTGTTGCTTGAGTGAAGTCTCTGTCTGTACCTCCCTTACCGGTAAGAAGGTTTCTTATCTCTTTTTCTAATCCTTTCTTGATTTCCTTTTCGCCAATAAAGGCTCTTCCAAAAAACACAGAGGGAACCGTTCCTCTTTTCTTTTCCGGAACCTGGTAGGATATGTTAAAGGCTTCTCTTAATTCTTGATTTTCTTTTAAAGTTATGTTCTTTTTGATTAACTCAATATAAGGATAATTCTTAGTCAATCTTTCCAATAGGGGATTTATCCTCAGACAAGCTTCGCATCCAGGAGAGTAAAAATAGACAACTGTCTTCTCTCCTATAACTTCAATTTTTACACTCTTTTGTGCAGCAGGTTCCTGAGATTGACCGGTATCTTTTGATTGGTCGTTCTCATCTTCACAATTATAGCATATCCTGGCTATAGCTGAGTGCGATAAAAGCAAGATTAATAGTATAAAGATGAGGATAATGGACCAGGTGCACCTTTTCTTACCCCCTATACACCTACTTATCAATTTCATAACTGTTTGTCTAAAATCAAAGCTTCATATGGGGATCCAGGGCGTCGCGTAAGCCATCACCAAGGAAATTAAAGGCAAACATCGTAATAGACAAAGCCAGAGCGGGAAATAGCACCAGGTGTGGATAGGAACGCATTCCCTGGTATCCTTCAGAGATCATCATTCCCCAGCTGGGAGTGGGAGGATTGACTCCCAATCCAATAAAACTCAGAAATGCCTCATATAGAATGTAAGTAGGAATAGTTAAAGTTTGGCTAATAATACAGGGACCAATTATATTAGGAAGAATGTGACGGGATATAATTCGCAAGTTGCTTGCCCCCATTGCCCGAGCAGTTTCGATGAATTCTTTTTCCTTGAGGGAGAGAGTCATCCCTCTTGCTAAACGAGCCATTCCGAGCCAGGAAGTTATTCCAATGCCAATAAAAATGAAGAACATTCCTCCTAGAGCGTTATCAATACTACTTAGCATCCCCCCAAGCGTGCCCGGCTGGATGGAAGCAAAGCTGGACTTGAAATATACCATAAGTAAAATAATGAAGAGCAAGGTAGGAACACCGTAACCAATATCGACCAGGCGCATCATATAATTGTCCACTTTACCGCCAGCATAGCCAGCAATAAGACCATAGATAATTCCGATAACAAAACTCACTGTTGCTCCCATCAAGCCGACAGATAGGGATACTCGGGTTCCATAGATGATACGGCTAAGAAGGTCTCTTCCCATAAAATCAGCTCCCAGCCAGTATTCTTTTCCTGGTTTGGCATAATTATTCCAGAAATTACCTTCATCATAGGCATAAGGAGCAACAAGAGGAGCAAAGATGGCTGTTATGCAGAGAATAATTACTATAACTGCACCGATTGTTGCCATCCTATTTCTCATCAACCGATGCAAGGCATCTTTCCAGAGGTTTGTTTCTTTTACTTTTGCCTTACTAGTTTCCTCTTTTTCTTTTACCCTTATCTTCATTCCTGTACCTTTATCC
>WJOQ01000211.1 GCA_009618505.1 Clostridia bacterium
TGACGGAAGAAATTGTCCTGAGACTTTTGTTTTACTTTCGCTCTTTTTTTGCTAGGATAATGGTGAGGAAAGTTCCCTGCTCGTCATTGCGAACGAAGTGAAGCAATCTCGTTCTTCATCAGAGATTACTACGTCGTTCTGAAGGCTCTCAGGACAATGGCAGGAAGGAACGTATTCCCCTAAATATTTATCAGGGAGCTGCCACTTGATTTATCCCAAAAAATACGATGTTATTGTGGTAGGGGGCGGTCACGCCGGAATTGAGGCGAGTCTAGCCGCAGCCAGGCTTAATTGCCAAACTCTACTTCTAACTATGAATCTGGATACAATAGGTCTTATGTCCTGTAATCCAGCTATAGGCGGATTGGGTAAAGGTCAACTAGTTAAGGAGATTGATGCCCTGGGAGGAGAGATGGCTAAAGCTATTGATAAAACAGCTATTCAGTTTCGTCGTCTCAATACTAAAAAGGGTCCAGCAGTCCAGTCTTCCCGCGCCCAGGCAGATAGAGAGAGCTATCGTCTTTATATGAAGTATACCTTAGAAAATCAGCCGGGTTTGGATATAAAGCAGGCCCTGGTGAATAACCTCCTGCTAAAAGATATTTCTTCTTCCAGTAAATCTAATCTGGCTCAAAGGAGAATCTGGGGAGTAGAGACCTCTATAGGAGAAAGGTTTCTGGGTGAATGTGTAATCATAACTCCGGGAACTTTTTTAGAGGGCATAATTCATATTGGTTTAAAACATTTCTCGGCAGGAAGGATGGGTGGTTTTTCTTCTATTCAACTTGCCCACAACTTAAGGGATTTAGGATTTCGCCTGGGTAGGTTTAAGACTGGGACCTGCCCTCGTCTGGATGGAAAGAGTATTAATTTTTCCTCTCTTACTTCTCAGAAAGGAGATTCTCATCCTATTCCCTTTTCTTTTTCCACAGAAGAGATAGGAGAGCAGGCATTCCTTCCTTGTTATATTACCTATACCAATGTCAGAACCCATCAGATAATCAAAGACAATCTGGACCGTTCACCCTTATATACTGGTACAATCAAAGCTACGGGAGTGAGATATTGCCCTTCCATTGAGGATAAGGTAATGAAATTTCCTGAGAGAAAGCGCCACCAGGTTTTTCTTGAACCAGAGGGTCTTAAGACAAGAGAGTTCTATCCTAATGGTCTTTCTACCAGTCTTCCTCTTGATGTTCAAATAAAAGTGCTTAGAAGCATTAAGGGCCTGGAAAGGGTGGAAGTGATGCGTCCGGGTTACGGTATAGAGCATGATTATGTTGATCCTACCTGCTTGAGATCCACTCTGGAGACAAAGTTAGTTAGTGAGCTTTACTTTGCTGGCCAGATTAATGGGACTACCGGTTATGAGGAAGCAGCTGCCCAAGGACTTATAGCCGGAATTAATGCGGCTTTAAGGGTTAAAAGAGAGGAGCCTCTTATTTTAAATAGAGCAGAGGCTTATATTGGTGTCTTAATTGATGATCTGGTGACTAGAGGAACCAACGAGCCTTATCGTATGTTTACCTCCCGGGCCGAATATCGCCTTTTATTAAGAGAAGACAATGCAGACATCCGATTGCGTGAAAAGGGATATAGGGTAGGATTGGTAAGTAGCGAAGAACATCAGAAAGTTAAGAGGAAAGAAAGAATGGTCAAATTGGAACTGGATAGGCTTAGCTCAAGTAAGATTTTTCCTACCCAGAAAACAAATGAGAAGCTTATTCAATTAGATACAAAACCGATAAAAGCTCCTCTTAGCTTAAGGGGACTTCTCAGGCGCCCTGAGGTTACCTATGAAAAGCTGAAAATTCTTGATAAGGAGAGCTGTAAGGTGGAGAGAGAGATAGCTGGCCAGGTAGAAATTCAGATTATGTATGATGGATATATTGAAAGAGAGCTGCAGCAAGTGGAAAAATTCAAAAAGATGGAGAATCTAAAGATTCCTCCTGGCTTTGGTTTTCAAAACATCCCCGGCCTTTCCTCAGAGGTTAAGGAAAAGCTCTCTAAAATAAAGCCACATTCGCTGGGACAGGCCTCTCGTATTTCTGGTATCACTCCGGCTGCCATTTCTATTTTGATGATTCATCTAAAAAGGCTAAGTTAAGAGGGAAAAACTGCGAATAGAGGGTAAAACAGCCATCGGTAAAGTCTGAATTATGAAGTTGTCAGGTTCAATAAATATGGTAGAATGAAATGAGGACGGCAGACTTATTTTTGAATCAGTAATAGGAAAAAGAGAGCAAGAATTTTAATAGGGAGAATGAAATATGGCATCTGTAAGAATTGTCCAAATTCGTAAGAGAGATGGAAGAATAGTCGATTTTGCTCAGGAAAAGATTACCAAGGCTATCTGGGGTGCTGCCCAGGCGGTAGGGGGAAAAGACAGGAAATTAGCCGAAAGATTATCCAATCGGGTGGTAGCTTTATTGGAGGAAAAATTCCTCCAGGAGATTCCTGGTGTGGAAGATGTTCAGGATCTGGTGGAAAAGATCTTGATTGAGGAGGGACACGCCAGGACAGCCAAGGCTTATATCCTTTACCGAAAACAGCACGAGAGCCTTAGAAGAATTAAGACTACCTTTGTGGAAGTAGAAAAAATCGTGAGTGATTATCTTTCTCAGATAGATTGGCGAGTAAGAGAAAACAGTAACATAGGGTACTCTATGTCTGGACTTATGCTCCATGTCGCCGGTTCGGTGGTCGCTGATTATACTCTAGACAGGATTTATTCTATGGAGATAGCGGATGCTCACCGTAACGGTGATATCCATCTGCACGATTTATACTTTGGCATTACCGGCTATTGTGCTGGATGGTCCTTGAGTAAATTGCTTTACGAAGGGTTTAATGGGGTTCCTGGAATAATAGAATCCAAGCCAGCCAAGCATCTGGATACCGCACTTCTCCAGATGGTAAATTTCATCGGGACTCTACAAAACGAATGGGCAGGAGCGCAGGCATTTAATTCCATAGATACTTATCTGGCGCCTTTTATAAGAAAAGATGAGTTGAGTTATAAAGATGTTAAGCAGGCTATTCAGAAATTCGTTTTTAATGTGAATATAGCTTCTAGATGGGGTGGACAGTCTCCCTTTACTAATTTAACTTTTGACTGGACTGTTCCCAGAGACCTTGCCCATAAGCCGGTTGTCTGGGGAGGGAAGTTGTTAGAGGAAACCTATAGTGAGTATCAAAAAGAGATGGACCTGATTAATAAAGCCTTTATCGAGGTTCTAATAGAAGGAGATATGAGGGGAAGACCTTTTACCTTTCCCATTCCTACTTATAACCTAACGCGAGATTTTAATTGGGATAGCCAGAATGCGAAATTCCTATTTGAAATGACAGCAAAGTATGGCCTCGGTTATTTTAGTAATTTTATCAACAGTGATTTAAATCCTAGCGATGTAAGGAGTATGTGTTGTCGTCTTCGTCTAAATCTAAGGCAATTAGATAGAAATGTCACCGGTGGACTTTTTGGCTCGGGTGACTCTACCGGAAGTGTGGGTGTTGTTACTATCAATATGCCAAGAATAGCTTATCTATCCAAAAATAAGAGTGAATTTCTGGAAAGATTAGGATACTTGATGGGTCTCTACA
>WJOQ01000307.1 GCA_009618505.1 Clostridia bacterium
TAAGGGTATTCAATATTTCTTAATAAAAGGAGGCATAGAATGTGCCGAGCAGTGTTAAGAGCATTGGGTTATTTTATGGGAGCAGTTGGTGGGATAAGTCTGGTAATGGGGGTTGTATTGCGATTAGCTAAAGGCGCTGGGGGAGCCATTATGTTTAATATTATACCAGTTTCTTATGTGAAGTTTGCCGAGGCTTGTTTCTTGTTTGCTATTGCCCTTGGGATAGCTGCTGTATTGGAGGAAAAGAAAAAATAGGCAAAGCAAGTCAGATGAGTGCTAAAAACAGAGTTTTATTGAGTAATCTACCCTGCCAGACTTGATTTTTCAGGGCAGGGGCCCATAGCTCAGTCGGTAGAGCAGCGGACTCATAATCCGTAGGTCGGAGGTTCGAGTCCTCCTGGGCCCACCGGGCGGATAGCTCAGTTGGTAGAGCGCTGCCTTCACGCGGCAGAGGTCACGGGTTCAAGCCCTGTTCCGCCCACCAGAAGTTTGCGGGGCCGTAGTTCAGTTGGTTAGAATGCCTGACTGTCGATCAGGAGGTCGCGAGTTCGAGTCTCGTCGGCCCCGCCAAATATGGTATCTACTTCAGGAAACCGTCTTAGAAGACTCAACGCGTCTTTTAAGATAACTTAGGTTCGTTGCTAAGAGCGGTGAGCTCGCTAACTGAGTTTTATGATAAGTTAGGTTATAATGGATAAATTGAATTATTATATTACCGGTTTGGTAGATGGAGAAGGGAGTTTTAGTATTTCGGTCCAGAAGGACACCACTCATCGTGTGGGTTATAGACTGAAGCCTTCCTTCTCATTAGGATTGCACAAAGAGGATCTCTCGATTTTGGAGAGAATTCGTCAAAATCTTAAGTGTGGAACGATTTCGTTTAACAAAAATATGGCACAACTTAAAGTTGAGGCTATTGAAAGTTTGGTAAGTAAGGTAATTCCATTTTTTGAGAAATATCCGTTAAGAGCGAAAAAGAGAAATGATTTTGAAATATTTAAAAGAGTGGTTTTGATGATGAGTAAAAAGAAACATTTGAATGATTTCAACAGTTTTTTAGAGGTATTGAAGATGCGTTCCCAGATGAATGTTGTTGGTCGTAATCGGAGAATAACCAGTAGAATTAATCAGATTAATGCCGAGGTAGCTCAGGGGTAGAGCACTGGACTGAAAATCCAGGTGTCGGCAGTTCGATTCTGCCCCTCGGCACCAGGCCGACGTAGCTCAAAGGTAGAGCAGCTGATTCGTAATCAGCAGGTTGTAGGTTCAATTCCTATCGTCGGCTCCCTTAATAATCTCACCACAACCAAGTATTTCCACGCACCTTCCTCTTCCCAGTAAGATACTATATTTGAAGACTAGGAAATACGATTCACTAGATACAGTGTAGTTTGACTTTGCTCGCTGTTTTTATTACATTACAAAAGATTTATTACTTCTAACTTATTGAACTGAGAGGTACCTCTATGTTTATTCCTTATCAACCTCAAAAAATAGAAAATAAATGGCGGCGTATCTGGGAGGAACGGGGCGACCATAAAGCTTCTCTTAAGTCCGATAAACCAGAATATTACTGTCTGGATATGTTTCCCTATCCTTCTGGTTCAGGGCTGCATGTGGGTCATTGGCGGGGGTATGTTCTTTCAGATGTATGGTCTCGCTATAAAGAACTAGAGGGCTATAATGTTCTTCACCCTATGGGATGGGATTCTTTTGGTCTTCCGGCAGAAAATGATGCCATAAAAAAGGGTATTCATCCAAAGGTTAATAACGGCAAGAATATTGAGAATATGAAAAGGCAACTAAAGGAAATAGGGGCTATGTATGACTGGTCTAGAGAAATAGATACCAGTGACCCACAATATTATAAATGGACTCAATGGATTTTTCTTCAGATGTATAAAAATAATCTTGCTTATAGAAAACTTATGCCGATTAACTGGTGCCCCAGTTGTAAGACTGGTCTGGCTAATGAAGAAGTGATTAATGGGAAGTGTGAGCGCTGCGGTTCTGAGGTTACCCGTAAGAAACTTATGCAATGGATGTTGAAGATAACCACCTATGCTAATCGTCTTCTTAAGGACCTGGATAAGCTAAACTGGCCAGAGAAAGTGAAGATTATGCAAGCCAACTGGATCGGCTACAGCCAGGGATGTGAGGTTGTCTTTAAAGTCCATTCAAAACTCGAGAAAAAGGATTATGAGGTTCCCATCTTTACTACTCGTCCCGATACTCTGGCTGGTGCTACTTATATGGTATTTGCTCCTGAACATGAGCTTGTCTCTAAAATTACCTTACCGGAACACAAAAAGGAAGTGCAAGAATATGTGGAGCAAGCTCAAAAGACTCCTGAGCGGATGAGAACTGCCACGGTTAAGGCAAAAACGGGGGTATTCACCGGCGCCTATGCGGTCAATCCGATTAATGGGGAAGAAATTCCCATCTGGGTAGCCGATTATGTTCTTTTGACTTATGGCACAGGCGCTATTATGGCTGTTCCTGCCCATGATGAAAGAGATTTTGAGTTTGCTAAGGAGTTTTCTTTATCCATTAGAGAGGTTATTTACAACCAGGAGAGCAAAAAAGGAAAGGATGGTTCCTTAATAGAGGCATATGTAGGAGAGGGAAAACTGATAAATTCTGGCTCATTCAATGGTCTGGATTCAGTAATAGGCAGCAAGAGAATTACAGAATGGTTAGCTAAAAAGGAAAAGGGCAAAAAATCGGTTAATTATAAATTAAGAGATTGGGTATTTTCCCGCCAGAGGTATTGGGGTGAGCCTATTCCTATTATTTACTGTTCTAGGTGCGGTGAGGTTCCTGTACCCGAGGAGGATCTTCCTGTTTGTCTTCCTGAGGTAGAAGAATATAGACCTACAGGTACAGGAGAGTCCCCTCTAGCCAGTATAGCTGAGTTTGTTAATACTATCTGTCCTCGCTGTGGTTCAAAGGCAAGGAGAGAGACAGATACTATGCCTACCTGGGCTGGTTCTTCCTGGTATTTTCTTCGTTACCCCAATCCTCATCTTGAAGAAGCTGCTTTTGATAAGGAAAAGCTCAAACATTGGCTTCCTGTTGATATGTATGTAGGAGGAGTGGAACATGCTATCCTTCATTTACTTTATGCCCGCTTTTTCACTAAAGTCTTATATGATTTGGGCTATATAGACTTTGAGGAGCCGTTCAAGCAGCTCTTCAACCAGGGAATGGTCTGTAAAAAGAGTAAGATAACCGGAAAAGTGGAGAAAATGTCTAAGTCGAAGGGAAATGTTGTTACCCCAGACGATTTAGTGAAAAGATATGGAACTGACAGTGTCCGTCTATATGAACTTTTTATCGGACCTCCAGAAATGAACTGCGAATGGACTGATCGGGGAATTGAGGGAACCTATCGGTTCTTAAAAAAGACCTGGGATATCATTCTAAAGTTGAAGGGAAAATATGCTCCAGAGAGAGAAGATGTTCTGAGAAAACGGCACACTCTTATTCGAGATGTAAGTAATCGGATGAAGCTGTTTAAATTTAATACTGCTATTAGCAGCTTTATGGAGTTTATCAATTGGCTAAACGAACCTGAAAT
>WJOQ01000328.1 GCA_009618505.1 Clostridia bacterium
AAAGTGGTGGCCCTCTTCGCTGATAGCGGGACCATGAAGGGAAACTTGATGGAAATGGAGGGAAGTGTCTCCACGGGCATGGCGTTCTTAGGACCGTTTTGAAAAACCTCATGGACGAAATAGAGATCCCCATTTATGATGTGCCCACCAGACCCAGATCCGCATAGCCAAAACCAAATCTCGCTGCTTGTTAATTTGAGTTTTAGAGGGGTGTTGTAAAAGGATTACACTTGGCCATATCCCGATCGCTGTCTCAAAGGCCATGTTTGGAACGACCATAGCAATAATTGTTGCTTCTGCTACCCACCACCTGCTCCAGAGGCTATTATTCCATTGACTCTAACTTAACAACTGGTATTATTAATGGGGACAGGTCAGCTGATATGAAACCCAATGATTATGTGGAATTCTGTATATCTCATTATTAAATGGAAAGGTAAAAATAATATGAGAACATTAATAATAGGAACAGGGGTAATTGGCACCATTTACGGCTGGGCATTATCAGAATCAGGAGTAGATATAACTCATTTGGTAAGAAAAGGCAAAAAGCAGGAATATTTGAAGGGAATAGACCTAGATATTTATGATACAAGAGGGGGGAATTATCCTGAAAATGTCATACAAAAATATTATCCAAAACTAGTTGAAGATGTTTCTGAAAAGGATAATTACGAACTAATAATGATTCCAACCAGGCACTATCAGCTTATTGAAACAATTAAAGAATTGAAAAATAGAAAAGTATCCGGAATATTTCTGTTTTTCACCAATAACTGGGAAGGCATAGATGAAATAGATAATCTTGTTCCCAGATCCAAATATCTATGGGGATATGCCTCTTCCGTTGGCGGCTTCATAAATGGCAAAATGATATTAAACATTTCTAAAGACTATCGGATTGGATTAATCGAAGGGAACACTAAGTCAAAATATTGTTCGGTAATAAATCTGTTCAGAAAAGCCTGCTTTGAGCCTGATGAGAAGAAAAATATGATTCATTGGCTTTGGCTCCATCACGCCATCATTGCCGCACAAGTAGGAAGTATCCTATATTTTGGCAATGCAGCAAAATCTGTAGAAAGTGTTGAAAATACCACGCTAATGCTCAATGCTGTTCGTGAAGCCTTTATGATAGTACAAAAAAGAGGTGTTAATATTGATGACTATCCATCAGATACAGCACTATACTTGCATAGCAGTTTAGGCGAAGTGAGATCGAAATTAAAGTATTATTTTACCGAAACCATATGGGGTAAGCGAAGTACTGAACAAAGCCATTTAAATACGAACCCTAGAGATATGAAACTTATTTTTTGGGATGTCTATAGCACCGGAAAGAAACTAGGGGTCCCTACACCTTACCTTGACAAACTACAATTCAAACTAAAAAGGGAAAGCAGGTGAGAAAAGTATGAAGAGATTTTGGCAAAAAGAAAAAGGGTTTACTCTGATAGAGCTCCTTGTCGTAGTAGTCATTATCGGTATAATAGCCGCGATTGCTATTCCTAAATTCTTAGGAACTCGAACAACAGCCAGGGTGACTCGAGCATTCGCCGATATGAGAACCATTGCTGATGGACTGGAAAGGTACTCTACAGCCGAAGGACAATATCCAGTGCTTGCAGAAAATACAACCGATTTGGGAGAATTCGCTGGATTGAGTAATTATATTACCAGTCTACCGGAAGACCCCTTTGGAACTGATGCCGTGCCAAACTTCAGGTATTACAGTAATGGTGACGCGGACACCCCAGCAACCATGTGGTTAATCATCTCTAATGGACCGGATTTGGATGCTGATGTGGCTGCAGATACTATTGATTTTGGCGAGAATCCTGTAGGTGGCGAACTAGGAGGCGCTAACGGTGTAACTGGTTCTCATTATGATACCAGCGACTGGTCCGTTGCTGCGAGTGCAAACGACGATGGTGACATAGGAAGAGGTGGACCATAAAAAGAAAAAATAGGGACAGCGACCATTATTATTGACAGATTGAGTCGCTGTATCTAAGCTTTTGGCATAGCCCGCATATCAAGAGTTGCGGCAATAGATTTTCCTCATCATCCTGCCTAAAGGCAGAATTATCAGGAATCTGTTTCTGAAAACAAAGATGGTTTAAGGCAACATCTCAGATGTCCTGGAGATTACATTCGAAGAAACTTCCTAAAGATGTGGTTATATTGTCCCACCAGTAAGAATTAATAAATGGGCGCTGTGCCTAATTAAAGTCCCTATTGGCAAGGAGAAAAAAGTATGAAGGTAGGAACATTCTTAGTAACAATGACCATTGTTCTTCTAGTTATTGGTCACACTGGCGCTATTGCGCAGGAAAGCAATACGGAATTGAGTGTTGGAGAAAACCTGGTTCGTGAGCTGTGGAATGATTTCAAAACGCAAAATATAGCAGCACTCCAAAGCAAGATGGCCTCAGGTTTTCAATCAATACATGAGGATGGTGCGCGTGACGCAGAGGAAGAATTGAAACTCCTGAAACAACTCAACCTTGGCGATTATACTTTGAGTAACTTTAAAGTCACTGAGGTTGGTCCTACCATCATTGTGAGCTACTTTGTTTCTGTAGGGGAAACAATTGACGCTAAACGTCTATCAACCGAGCCTGCTGCCAGGCTTACTATTTTCTTAAAGACTGACAGTGGCTGGCAGTGGATTGCTCACGCCAACTTGAACCCTCTGAAGCAATAATCTCTACAATTTCAATAGGGTACGGGAAAACCTCTTAAGGGCAAAAAAAGAAGGAGAGATTACCGGGTGACCTGCCCCCCTAGAATCGGTCCAGTTATTGTGTTAGACTAAGGATCGAAAAAAGGGGGATTGAAATAACGAGAAGAAGCTACAGGCCCAAACAAATAATTGACAAGAAAGAAAAATATGTTTATCATTTGTCAGCAATTAGTAATGAAATCTAAAAACAAGGTAGAAGGGGTGGGGAAGTACATAAGTTAATACTTGGAAAAAGGAAGTCTATCCAGGAAAACAAAGGAGAAGATGTTGAAAAAATTTCATAGAATATTTTTAATACCAGGGATATTAACTATTTTTTTTCTGTTTTAGCGCTGCCCTTTTAGGTGCAGAGTTTAGTGCTGATCTGAAAATCAAGCAGCCGGACAAAGATTATGAATTTCAGTATTATGCTCAGGACAGTCTCTATAGAGTGGAAAAACTTACTGGTGAGGATCGCATCCTAATTATTGCTGACCGCGAGCTGGACATTACCTGGGCTTTAAACCCTGAAGAAAAGGCTTATATTGAGCTAAAGGGCACAGATGCGGCTTTTTTTAATCCTGTCCGTGCATGGGAAGCAATAAGGGATGGTTTGGACGAAAAAAAGGTAGGAGATGAGACTATTCTGGGCTATCTTTGTGAAAAATATACCTATAGTTATCCAGAGCAAAAAGAGCCATCGGCAGAAGGATGGTATTCACCAAAACTAGAGCAATTTATTCGACAGATAGTCTATTACGGTGGTGGTCAGGGAGATGGATTACTTGAAATGATCAACATCATAGAAGCACCTCAGGATGATTCTTTATTTAAAGTTCCAGCTGATTATCAAAG
>WJOQ01000163.1 GCA_009618505.1 Clostridia bacterium
CTGGGAGAGTTAAGAAGGATCTGGAAAAATTAACAGGAGATGCTAATGTTTTTTTGAATGTGCAAGAAATAACTCAACCAGATCGAGATGCTAAACTAGTAGCGGACAAAATAGCCTTTCAGTTGCAGAGAAAGACAGGGACAAAGAGAATTGTAAGAGAAGCTATTACGCGTGTTATGGCTGCAGGTGCAGAGGGAGTCAGAATTACTTGTAAAGGCAGAATTGCTGGGGCAGAAATTGCCAGGAAGGAATGGATGAAGGAGGGAAGAATTCCTTTGCACACTTTAAGGGCTAAAATTGACTACGGATGTGCTACTTCTCACACAAGCTATGGATGTATTGGAATAAAAGTTTGGATATACACGGGAGAAGTTTTACCTACTTTGCCCGAGGAGAAATCTGATAATGAGACTTCAGCCGAAAAGAGTAAAATACAGAAAAGTTCAGAAGGGTAAGTTAAGAGGCCGTGCCCAACGTGGAACAAAGTTGAACTTCGGAGAATACGGTTTAATGGCCGAAGAAACCAAGTGGGTCACTGCTAGCCAGATAGAGGCAACTAGAGTTACCATAGTTCGCTCTGTAGGACATGAGGGCCGTCTTTGGATCAGGATTTTTCCTGATAAACCAATTACCAGGAAGCCTCTGGAGACTCGTATGGGCAAAGGTAAAGGAGAACCTGACCATTGGGTAGCACCGATTAAGGCAGGAAGGATTTTGTTTGAGTTAGGAGGAATAGGAGAGAGAAGAGCAAAGGAGGCTTTCCGATTGGCTTCTCGTAAACTTCCTCTTAAAACCAGAATTATTTCCTCTGAATTATGGAGATAGTTATGAAAATAGAAGAGTTAAGGGATTTATCCAGAGAGGAACTTCAGGAGCATCTTAAAAGTGCTCAAGGTAAATTGTTTAGTTTGAAGATAGGGGCAGCTCAGGGAAGGGAAGCAAATTCTTCTAATATTAAAGAAGCAAAAATAACAATATCTAGAATAAAGACTGTCCTACGCAAAAGGGAATTAGAGAAGGGAGGAAAGTTTGAGCAATAGAGCAAAAGAGAGGACGGGGAAAGTGGTAAGTGATAAAATGGATAAGACAGTAGTAGTGCTTATCAAACGTGAATTTGCTCATCCTATGTATAAGAAAAAAATAGTAAGAAGCAAAAGAGTAAAGGTTCATGATGAGCTTGATAAATGCCGTAAAGGTGATATAATAAGAATAAGAGAGGGTAGACCCTTAAGCAAGGGAAAGTGCTGGCGAGTAACTAAGATTTTAAGATCAGAAGAGAAAGAAAACGCATAGCCTTGGATGCTATAGGCTGACTTTTTGGTAAAAAAGAGGAAAATGGGATGATTCAACGTGAAACTGAGCTTGTGGTGGCAGATAACACAGGAGCAAAGAAAATAAGATGCATAGGAGTGCCAGGAGGGTCAGCACGTCGTTATGCGCGATTAGGCGATGTGATAGTAGCTTCAGTGAAGAAGACTGTTCCCAATAGTGAAATAAAAAAAGGTGAGGTAGTTAAAGCAGTAGTGGTAAGGACTAGAAAATCTTTGCGAAGAAAAGATGGCTCGTATATAAGTTTTGATGAGAATGCAGGAGTACTAATCGATGCTGCTGGAAATCCGAGAGGGACAAGGATTTTCGGTCCAGTGACCCGGGAATTAAGAGAGAAAAATTTTATGAAGATAATCTCTCTGGCACCGGAAGTAGTTTAAGAGCCGTATATCGTATATAGTATATCGAAAAGAAAGAAAAAGAAATCTTGAATTATGCTTTTTGCTTTTAGTTTTTAGCTTTACGCAATACGAGACAGGGGTGAAGTGGTGCTTAAGATAAAGACAGGTGATGAAGTAGTAGTTATTTCTGGCAAAGACAAAGGAAGACAGGGTAAGGTGACTTCTGTAGTTCCTCGAAAGAATAAGTTAATGGTAGAACATATTAATATTACCAAGAAGCATATCAGACCTACTCGGAAGGGCCAGCAAAGTGGAATAGTGGAGAGGGAAGCCCTTCTCTCTATTAGTAAAGTAATGCTAATATGTTCACGTTGTGGAAAGAAGAGTAGGGTAGGAATAAAACTTCTAAAGCAGAGAACGGATGAAGGGGGAAAGTTGAGGTTTTGTAAAAAATGTGGAGAGGTAATTGATTAGAAAGGAAAAGAGCATTGGCTAGGCTTAAGGAAATTTATGAAAAAGAAATTATTCCCTCAATGATGAAAAAGTTTGGTTATAAGAATTCTATGATGGTCCCTCGAGTTAAGAAGGTCTGTCTTAATATGGGAGTAGGTAGTGCTAAAAATGATCCTAAGTCATTGGAATCAGCCAAGAAAAGCCTGGCTTTGATTAGTGGCCAGCAACCTGTGGTCACCAAGGCAAAAAGGTCTATTGCTGGTTTTAATCTAAGGCAAGATACTCCTATAGGTTGTAAGGTTACTGTGCGGGGATATAGAATGTATGAATTCCTGGATAGACTATTTAATCTAGCTATTCCCAGGATTAAGGACTTCCAAGGAATATCTCTTGACCAATTTGATAATAGAGGTAATTTTACCCTGGGTTTAACAGAACAGTTAGTCTTTCCGGAGATCTCTCATGACGAAGTAGGAGTAATTCATGGTTTATCTGTGGCTATAGTTACCACAGCTGTAAATGATGAGGAAGCCAGGGAATTACTTGCTTCTTTAGGGCTACCCTTTAGAAACCGTAGCTAGTATCTCGTATCTAGTATCTGGTGGCTTTTCGCTTTTAGTTTTTAGCTTTACGCTATACAAGATACGAACAATCAGATACGGATTTGAGGGGTTAAGCAGTATTTGTCAGTGCGAGGAGCGAAGCGACGAAGCAATCTTAGAGGCAGACTTCGCAACAGGTAAAGGATTGCCACGCCTGCCTTTAGCAGGTCAATAAACTATGAACAGTGAACAAGAAAGAGGAAGGGAATGGCGAAGAAGGCTTTAATAGAAAAGAGTAAGAGGAAACCAAAATTTGATGTTCGTGCTCGCAACAGATGTCAGATTTGTGGACGGCCCAGAGGCTATATCAGAAAATTTGGTTTATGTAGAATTTGTTTTCGAGAATTAGTTCATGAGGGAGTAGTACCTGGGGTAAAAAAAGCCAGCTGGTGAATCAAAAATCGTATCTGGTATCTGGAAAAAAACTCTAAAACGCACAACTCAATACGCTGTATGAGATACGAGAATGGTGACGGAAGAAATTGTCCTGAGGTATTTCTTGGCTAAAAAAAGAGGAGGAAAATGCTTACCGATCCAATTGCTGATTTACTAACTCGAATTAGAAACGCCGTTACGCTTTCTAAGGCTAAAGTCGAACTCCCTAATTCTAAGATGAAGGGGGCTATATGTCTAGTTCTAAAAAAAGAGGGTTTCATCGGAGGGTATAATGTTATAAGGCAAGGGAAGAAAAAGATACTTCAGATATATTTGAAGTATTCTGAAGAGGGAGAACCCATAATTACTTACTTGGAACGAGTCAGTAAACCAGGAAGACGGGAATATATCAAGAAGGAAGACGTACCTGGGATGATAAGAGGAGGGCTGGGTATTTGTATTCTATCAACTTCCAAAG
>WJOQ01000220.1 GCA_009618505.1 Clostridia bacterium
TGGGGGGGGAGACTGAGCTAATTATCAATAAACAGCGTCGTGGTCCTGTCGGCAAAATAGATTTGATTTTTATCAGTGAATATGCTCGTTTTGAACCGCGGAGCTTTAGGGAAATTAAATGAAGGAGTAAGCCTTGAATATAGTAGTGATAGGTACGCAATGGGGAGACGAAGGAAAGGGTAGAGTTATTGATTTTCTGTCCCAGGAAGTAGATGCAATAGTTAGATTTCAAGGAGGGAGCAATGCTGGTCATACAGTAGTCGTAGATGGGGAAATATTTGTCTTTCATCTTGTTCCTTCCGGTATTCTTCATCCAGGGAAAAGTTGTATTATCGGAAATGGAGTAGTGGTAGATCCGGCAGAGTTACTTGCCGAAATTGAAGCCCTTCAGAGGAGAAATATTGACCTCAAGGGACTTCGTCTTTCCAGTAGTGCACATATAGTTATGCCCTATCACAAAGAAATAGAAAAGATGGAAGAAAAGCAAAGAGGTAAAAAAAAGATTGGAACAACTAAAAAAGGAGTTGGACCTGCATATACCGATAAAATAGCTAGAAGAGGCATAAGAGTAAGTGATCTCTTAAATGAAAAGATTTTGGCTGAAAAATTAAATCTGAATTTTGTTCTGTTGCCGAATTATTATAAGTTAAATCTCTGCAAGAAAGATATTCTTAGCCAATACTTGGAATATGGTGATAAGTTGAAAGAATATATTACCGATACCTCGGTTCTGGTTAATCAATTGATAAAAAAAGATAAGGAAATTCTTTTTGAGGGGGCACAGGGGACTTTACTTGATATCGACCATGGTACATATCCTTTTGTGACTTCCTCTTGCACTAGTGCTGGGGGTGTATGTATTGGTGTCGGAATAGGTCCTACACGAATAGATAAAGTTCTGGGAGTCGCCAAAGTCTATACAACTCGGGTGGGAGAGGGCCCTTTCCCTACAGAAATAGAGGGAAGAGAAGGAGAAGTACTTAAAGAAAGAGGAAAGGAGTATGGAGCTACTACGGGCAGGCCAAGAAGATGTGGATGGTTTGACGGAGTTATCCTAAGATATGCAGCCAGAATAAATGGGTTAGATGAACTTGTGTTAACCAAATTGGATGTTCTTGATAAATTAGATAGAATGAAAATCTGCACAGCTTATAGGTATAAAGATAAAGCGATTGAGGACTTTCCTTTTCAAGTAGACTCTTTGAGAGAGTGTGAGCCTATTTATGAAGAAATGGAGGGTTGGCAAGAAGATACCTCTCAGGTAAGTCGTTATGAAGACCTACCGGAGAAGGCACAGGCATATTTGAGAAGAATCGAAGAGATAGGAGAATTACCTATTGGTTATCTCTCTTTAAGTCCTGAGAGAGCAGGCCTTATAAAATGTAAATAGAAATTCGTCGCTCGTTGCTGGTCGCTCGAAAAGATTTGTAGTGAGATACTAGCAACGAGTAACTAGCAACGAAATATAGTGAGAGGAAAAACCATGTTTAATAGATTTACTGAACGAGCCAAAAAAGTAATTTTTCTAGCCAGGGAAGAAGCTAGAAGATTGGACCATGACTACTTAGGCACAGAACATATTCTTCTTGGGCTTATCCGAGAAGGTGAAGGGATAGGAGCTGCAGCTTTGCAAAACCTAGCTATAGATTTGGCTCAGGTTCGTGCAGAGGTAGAAAAGGCAGTTGGCAGAGGTGGAGGAGCACTATTCCTTGGCCAGATTCCTTTTACTCCCAGGGCTAAGAAGGTGCTGGAACTGGCAGTGGCAGAAGCAAGAAATCTGGGACATAATTATATCGGAACCGAGCATCTTCTTTTAGGGTTGATTAGAGAAGCGGAAGGAGTAGCTGCTCAAATTCTCACTAGTCTGGGAGCTGATCTAGGTAAAGTGAGGGAGGAGGTTTCTAATCTTCTTGGGACAAAGGTTTCTCCTGAGCGAGTAGCTAAACCAAGTCAAACTCCCACATTAGATAGATTTGGGCGTGATCTGACTCGGCTAGCCAGAGATGGGGGGCTTGATCCGGTAATAAATAGACAAAAGGAGATTGAGAGAGTAATTCAGATACTTTCCCGTCGAACCAAGAACAATCCTGTTTTAATAGGGGAGGCAGGAGTGGGTAAAACAGCTATTGCGGAAGGATTAGCCCAGAAGATCTTTGAGGGCTCCTTGCCCGAGCCTTTGCTTAACAAAAGGGTAGTTACTGTTGAATTAGGAGGAATAGTAGCTGGGACCAAGTACAGGGGAGAATTTGAGAAGAGGATGGAGAGAATACTGAATGAGATTAGAAAAGCAAAGAATGTCATTCTCTTTATTGACGAAATTCATACTCTAGTAGGAGCAGGAGCAGCAGAAGGAGCCATAGATGCTTCCAATATTTTAAAGCCAGCTCTGGCTAGAGGAGAACTTCAGTGTATAGGAGCAACCACTCTGGACGAGTATAGAAAGTATATTGAAAGGGACGAAGCCCTGGAAAGGAGGTTCCAGACAATAATCGTAAATGAGCCAACAGTTAAAGAGACTATCCAGATTTTGAGGGGCTTGCGAGATAAATATGAGGCTTTCCACAGAGTGAAAATAACTGATGAGGCTCTTATAACAGCAACTAAGCTCTCCTATAGATATATCCAGGGTCGCTATCTGCCTGACAAGGCTATCGATGTGATGGATGAAGCAGCTGCCAGAGTAAGGCTTCAATTTAGCACCCGTCCCAAAGAACTTAAGAAGATAGAGAAAGAGCTGGAGCAGCTTCGCAAGGAGAAAGAAGCGGCGGTAAAAGCACAGGAATTTGAGAAAGCAGCCAATATGAGAGATAAGGAAAAGAATTTGAAGGATTCCTTAAGTAAGGGGAAAGGTCAATGGGAAGCCGATAAAGGTAAGAAAGGAAAACAGGAAAAAGTGACGGAGAAAGATGTGGCCCATATTGTTTCCAGCTGGACAGGCGTTCCTTTGCGCGACTTGACAGAGGCTGAATCAAAAAGGCTTCTGCGTATGGAAGAGGCTATTCATGTGAGAGTGGTGGGTCAAGAAGAGCCTATAAAAGCAATAGCTCAGTCTATCCGTCGTGCTCAAGCAGGAATAAAGAATATGAAAAGACCGATTGGTGTATTTATGTTCCTGGGTCCTACTGGCGTGGGTAAAACATATTTGGCTCAAGCCTTAGCCGAATTTCTCTTTGGAGATGAAGATGCTATGATTACACTGGATATGTCCGAGTATATGGAAAAATTCTCTGTTTCTCGTCTTACTGGAGCTCCCCCGGGATATGTAGGATATGAGGAAGGAGGAGAATTAACAGAGAAAGTAAGGCGTCGTCCCTATTCGGTAGTTCTGCTGGATGAGATAGAAAAGGCTCATCCGGATGTTTTTAATATTCTTCTTCAAATTATGGATAACGGAAGGCTATCGGATAATCTTGGTCACACAGTTGATTTTAGAAATACGGTTTTGATTATGACTTCTAATCTGGGAGCAGAACAGATTGTGAGTGGGTCTAATCTCGGCTTTCAAGCAGAAAAAGAAGGTACTCTTTCTTATGAAGAGATGAAAAGCAGAGTTATGTCTGAATTAAAACGTAGTTT
>WJOQ01000202.1 GCA_009618505.1 Clostridia bacterium
GGTTTTATAAGGGAGGCGAGTACGTCAACTTTGTTGAAGCTTTGGCTCAGAGGCGTGCCGCTGAGTGCTTTGCTACTGATAAGAATCCCAATGCTCCTATAAAAGTTAGTGCTGATGAAATATCTGTCAATGTGCAGCCTCTATCGGGAGCAGCAGCTAATAACTCTGTCTATGAGGCTTTTGTTGAACCTGGTGATACGGTTATGGGTATGGCTTTGGCTCATGGGGGTCATCTAACCCATGGCAGCCAGTTCAATCGATCCGGCAGGCGTTATAACATCGTCTCCTACCAAGTTGATAGAGTAACAGAAAAGTTAGACTACGAAATAATCAAGAGACTGGCCATCCAGCATAAACCGAAAATGATCATCGCTGGCTATACCTCCTATCCCTGGGCCCCCGACTGGCAGAAATTCAGAAAGATTGCTGATAGTGTGGGAGCCATACTCTTTGCTGATATTGCTCATCCAGCCGGACTGGTGATTGCCGGGCAATATCCCAGTCCGGTGGGTTATGCTGACGTCATTACCCTGACTACTCACAAAACTCTTTGCGGACCACGCGGTGCGGTTATTTTAAGCACCGATGAGGAGAAGGCTCAAAGAATAGATAATGCTGTCTTTCCCGGCGAACAAGGTGGCCCTCATGTTAACAAGTTTGCCGCCATGGCCGTAGCCTTTAAGATTGCCCGAACGGCCAAGTTCAAAAAACTTCAAGAAAAAATCGTGGAAAATGCCAAAGTACTGGCTTCCTCTCTTAAGAGGAGAGGCTTAAGGATAGCTTATGGAGGAACCAATACTCACCTTTTAGTAATCGATCTAAGGGCTATGGAAAGTAGGGCAGGCTTTTCTCTGAAGGGTGAAATAGCTGCTCGCATCCTGGATCTTTGCGGCTTGGTGGTCAATAAGAACACCATTCCGGGTGATGAGACAGCCGCCGACGCCAGCGGCATCCGTCTGGGAACCCCCTGGATTACTCAGCGAGGGCTAGGAAAAGAGGAGATGGAGAAGTTAGCCGAACTCATTCACCGGGTGCTCACCAGGATTCAGCCCTTTAGCTATATAGGGCTAAACGGTGATCTTCCCCGAGGAAAGATAGACCTGGAGACTCTTGAAGAAGTGAAGCAAGAGGTGGCCGAACTGGCCGGGAGAGCAAAGGCTGAGACTTTCGCCCCTGACCGAGAGGCTAAGCTTGGCTATCCCGATTACCATTCTTCTGCAAAGCCTTATCTAAAAGAGACCAGTTTGCTTGCCATGCATCGGAAGCTTGGGGCGAGATTAGTCGAAACTAACGGTTGGAGAATGCCTCTTCATTATCAAAACTTTGCCCAAGAACTGAAGGCAGTCCGGAAAACGGCTGTGATTTTTGACCTGGGCGATATGGGACTGCTCAAAGTAAGTGGAGAAAGAGCAAAGCCGCTTCTGCAAGGAGTATCTACTAATAATCTAGCCAAGCTCAAGCCGGGAGAGGTCCTGCCTTCTTTTCTTCTGGATGGGCGAGCTCAACTTATCGATGAGGTTTCTATTCTCTACTTAGATTCCGATAATAGGGGTAGAGATCATTACTTGATAGTGACTAACCGGTCCCGTACTGAAAAGGTAAAGTCGTGGCTGGGGGGACTTTCCGACGGATACATTACTTTTGATAAAGATGACATATTTGCCAAAATTGAAGGACCAGTGGTAGTGGAAGACCTGGGGGAGAGCATTGAAGAAGGAGCAGGCAGAATGGGAATAGGTCTATGCGGACCAAACTCTTCCAGGATTATCAGCAAAATAGACTCTTCTTTAGCCAATCTCAAGAGATTTTATTTCCGGCAAGGAAAGATTGGAGACATAGAAGGGATTATTTCCCGAATCGGCTATAGCAAGGATCCTTCAGGATTCGAATTTTATATCCATCCCAATGATGCCGTCAAGCTCTGGAATCTACTTTTAAGGCAAGGCAAAGAGTTTGGCATCAAACCAGCCGGGCTTCAGGTGAGAAATCAGGTGCGTTCAGAAGCAGGCATACCATCCAATGAGGAGACTGAGTTTATAAGTGACGGGGTCTCTCTATACAAGACTCACCCCTTTTATTTTGATCTCTCAAAGCCCTATTTTATCGGACAAAAGATTATTAACAAAGTCTTAGAATCCTGGGCGGTGAAAAAAGAGGAGTTTCAATATAGGGAAGAAAAAAGAAAGGTCAGGCAGACTCCTCTTCATCAGGAGCATTTGAAACTAGGTGCCTCATTTGTCACTTTTGCCGGTTGGAAGATGCCGCTTTGTTATATTGGTATTAGTGAAGAGCATCAGGCAGTAAGAGAAGCAGCAGGGCTTTTTGATGTGACCCACATGGGAGTAATAGAAATTGCTGGTGAGCATGCTGCCAGTCTCTTAGGTATGGTTTCTACCAACTATGTGCGATGGTTAAAAGATGGGCAGTCTCATTATGCTTACCTTCTCGCTCCCGACGGTAATATCCTGGATGATGTGATGATTTATCGCCGAGGTTGGGATAAATATATGATGGTGGTGAATGCTGTTAATGAGAAAAAGATCTGGGCCTGGCTTAATGCTGTCAATTCCAAGAAATTTTTTATAGACCAGAACTATCCCAATAAAGAAGTTGAGGGAAAGGCGCTTCTTAAGAATCTAAAGAGTAGTTCATCGGGAAAGGACCAAAAAGCTGATCTGGCTGTCCAGGGCCCTAATTCGCCGGCCATATTACAGAAATTGGCAAAAGAGCCAGAACTAAAGAGAAAATTAGCCAGAATTGCAAAAAATGAATTCATAGAGACTGAGCTGGCCGGAATAGAGATGATAATTTCTCGCAGTGGTTATACGGGAGAAACGATTGGTTATGAGCTTTATCTACATCCTGAAAATGCTGCTTTTATTTGGGATTTGCTTTTAAAAGAAGGCAAGCAGTTTGGCATCAAACCTGCTGGTCTGGGGGCCCGAGATTCAACCAGGCTTGAAGCTGGTCTGCCCTTGTACGGACATGAGTTAGCTGGCAAGCACGGTATTACTCCTACTGAGGCTGGCTATGGGGCATTTGTTAAACTTCACAAACCTTACTTTATTGGGAAAAAGCGCCTGGTGGAAAGACAAGCCCACAGGAAAATGGAGATTATTCGTTTTAAGATGAAATCTAAAGGCATCAAAATGGCAAAATCAGAAGATCCCATCGTTGATGAAAGAGGTCAGTATATTGGCAGAGTCACCAGTTGTGCCCTGGTAGAAGGAATTCAGCTCGGAATGGCCTATGTTGACAAAACTTTTGCTCAAGAAGGAAGAAAAATTAGTATATTTATGCTTGCGCGGGGAGGAAAAATTTCTCCAGAGCCTTCTAAGGATAAACTAACCAGGGGAGATAAGGTGCTTCTTCACCAAGAAGCAGTAGTCTTAAGTCGTTTTGCCGAAGAGAAGAGTAAGCCAGTAGCGTAAGATTAAGAGAAGAAAGATAGGGTATACCCTAAGATAATAAAAGGAGAGTCTCAAATGCCAATTATGGATTCTAAGACCGGAAAAATAAAAAGGGATTATACAATTGAAGAGTTGGTGGACAAAGCAAGGGAAATGAGAGCTTATAATATGGTTAGTCTCACTGCAGCTGGCTCAGGACATACAGGGGGAACCCTGTCGGTTATGGACATTGCCGCCGCCTTATATCTGAAAAAAATAAGGCATGACCCACAGAATCCCAATTGGGAAGATAGGGACCGAGTTTTTTGGTCTACCGGCCACAAAGCTCCGGCTCTTTACGTGGCTTTAGGTGAAGCCGGCTATTTTCCAGTAAAAGAGGTAGTAAAGTTAAGAAAACTATGGTCGGGATTTGAAGGTCATCCTCATAGATTGAGACTACCAGGGGTTGAGCTTTCGGCTGGATCTTTGGGACAGGGTCTGGGTGTGGCAGTAGGCTGTGCCCTCAATGCTAAATTAGAGGGGAAAACCTACCGAGTATATTCTCTTAATGGAGACGGAGAACTCGATGAGGGTTCTATCTGGGAGGCAATAATGTGTGCTGCTCATTATAAATTGGACAACCTGGTCTCCATTGTGGACAGAAATGGCTTACAGATTGATGGCCCCACCGAGGAAGTTATGAAACTAGAATCTCTTGCTGCTAAATGGAGAGCCTTTGAATGGAATACCGTTGAAATAGATGGCCATAATATGAAAGAAATTTTAGGTGCTTTGGATGAAGCTGAGAAGATGAAAGGAAAACCAACAGTAATAATTGCCAAAACAGTTAAAGGGAAAGGTGTTTCCTATGCTGAAAATGTAGTAGGTTACCATGGTATTGCCCCAAAGGATGGAAGATCAGGCAAAGAATCATTGGATAGGGCCTTAGAGAACATAGGAGACCCTTCCTTTACTAAAGAAAAAGTGGATGAACTATTAAAAATAGCCGATGATTATCAAAAGGAAGTGAATAGAAAGATAGAAGTTTCTATGCCTCAATTTAGGAGAAATTATTGGTGGAATTCAGCTAATCGAATGAAAGTTGAGATGGATGCTACCCGAAATGGCTTTGGTAGAGCCATAAAAAAATTAGGCAGTGATAAAAGAGTGGTGGCATTAGGGGCTGATATTACCAGCTCAATAAGAATGAATGAGTTCTATGCCGAACATCCGGCCAGAAAAAAGAGGTTCTTTAGTATGGGTATAGCTGAGGCTAATATGGCTCTGGTAGCTTCTGGTTTAGCCAAAGAGGGAAAAATACCATTTATCGGATCTTATGGAGTCTTCGTAACCGGAAGAAATTGGGATCAATTAAGGACTACGGTATGCTATAACAACTTCAATGTAAAAGTGGCCGATGCGCACGGCGGTATTTCAGTGGGGCCGGATGGAGCTACTCATCAAGCACTGGAGGAAATCAGCAATATTTACTATTTGCCTAATATGCATATGGTTATTCCCTGTGATTCAATTGAGACAGAAAAAGCGACCGAATTTATTGCTTTTATTGAGGGACCGGCGGTGGTCAGGTACGGAAGGGAAGCAACTCCCCTGGTGAGCACTACAGCTACTCCTTATAAGTTTGGTTTAGCCAATATAATAAGATACCGAGGTGAGAAAAAAAACTTTATTGAGGCATTTGAGGTAAGGCTTTCCCCTGACTATGAGTCAGAAAATGAAGACTTAAGCATAATTGCCTGTGGACCTATGGTAGCAGAGGCAATGAGGGCAGCTTATATTCTAAAAAAAGAATACAGAATTGAGGTAAGAATACTAAATGTACATACAGTTAAGCCAATTGATGAGGAGGCAATCGTAAAAGCAGGGGAAGAGACAGGTGTGATAATAACGGCCGAGGAACACCAGGTGGGTGGTTTTGGAAATATTGTTGCTGGAGTGATAGCCCGGGCTAAGAGATACGAGGCACCATTGTTAATGGAGATGGTGGGAGTGGAGGATAAGTTTGGTGAATCCGGAGCACCCTGGGAGTTGATGAAAACATTTGGATTAACAGCCGAGCATATTGCCCAAAGAGCTAAAAAACTTTACCAGGCAAAGGATGGAGAATAACTTGCATTGGAAAGATTTTTAGATAGAATTTGGGGAGACTGCCAAAATATGTTCCGCTTGCCACACTTTTTGAAGCCCCCAAAAGTGTGGTTCTCAAATATAAAAGCTGCCCGGGAAATAGGGGGTGACCTCGTGGGACCATGCAGAAGACTTTCCTTCCAGTTTCCAGGGATAACAAGCAAAGATTGGGCAATTTCTTGAGAATCTATAACTAAGTAGTCTAAGGGGAGGTATGCTTATGAGTATGAGGCTTCTAAATTCAATTTTTACAATAGACTCCCATACAGCAGGACATCCAACCAGAGTTGTGGTGGGTGGCTTACCAAAAATACAAGGGGACTCAGTAGCTGAAAAAAGAGAGTATATGAGAAGTAAAATGGATTATGTTCGTAACTTCCTGTGCAATGAACCCAGGGGTCACTCTGGTATGTATGGTGCGGTCTTGACAGAGGCGGCCAGTAAAGATGCTGATTTTGGTGTAATTTTCTTTAGTACTGTAGGTTACGATGATATGTGTGGTCACGGCGTAATGGGAGTAACTACTGTGCTCGTTGAAACAGGTATGGTTTCCCCAAAAGAGCCTTCAATAAAGGTTATATTAGAGACACCAGCAGGGTTGATTCAAGCAAAGGCAACTGTTATAGATGGCAAAGCAAAAGACGTTTCTCTTATAAATGTAGCGGCATTTTTATATAAAGAGAATATATCTATCGATGTTCCCGGATACGGAGAGGTTAAGGGAGATATTGCCTTTGGTGGAAACTGGTACTTTTATATAGATGCAAAGGATATTGGCATCAGGGTGAAACCTGGAAATATTGATAATCTAATCAAAGCCGGAATTACTATAAAAAAGGAGTTTAACAAAAGATTTGACTTAATACATCCCATAGATTCCAACATGTCAAAGAAATTATTGGGTGTCTCTTTTATAGACTCTCCTATCAAAAATCAAAATGCAAATCAAAACAATATAGTTGTAGAAGGGGAACTCTTTTTTGATAGATCTCCCTGCGGTACAGGAACATCTGGTCGAATGGCGGTTTTATTTGCTAAGAACAAACTGAACTTTAATGAAGAGTTCATAAATGAAAGTATATCAGGTACAACATTTCATGGGAAGTTAATTGAAAAGACCAGAGTGGGTGATTATCCAGCAGTTGTGTCTGAAATTACGGGAAGCGCCCATATTACGGGATTTAATCACTTTGTTTTAGATCCGGATGACCCCTTTGGATTAGAGGGTTTTTTGATCGGTCAAAGAATATAAGCACTCCATTTTGTGAAAAGTGCTAAAAAACAACTGGAGGAAAAAATGGAAGAGGTGAGAAAATTCCCGGGAATTGTACCACCAGTAATTACCGTGTTTGACTCTCAAGGAGAGATTGATGGGCAGAGAAGCAAAAAATTTATCCAACATTTAATAGATGAGGGTGTTCATGGGATTTTTGTTGCTGGAAGTACAGGAGAATCTTCTTTGATGAATATGAATCAAAGGAAGCAGATAATAGATATAGGGGTGGAAGCTGCCAGAGGAAAAGTACCCTTATTTGCAGGTACAGGGCACAATGCTACCAGAATTGCTGTCGAGCTTAGTAAATATGCACAAGATGCTGGAGCAGATGGTCTTATTGTTTCACTTCCACATTATCCTAGACCGACGCAGGAAGCGTTATATCATCATTATAAGACAGTTGCTGAAGAAGTTAATATTCCGTTATTTGTCTATAACTGGCCTGGACAATATGGCCTGGACATAGAGCCAGAAACTGTGGCAAATCTTGCTAAGGACGGATATATTCAAGGAATAAAGGACACACATGACGATATAGACCATACAGCAGAGATCATCCGGTTAACAGAGGGGAAAATTACAGTTTGGGTAGGATTTGAGAGTAGAATCTTGCCGGCTCTTTGTCTTGGTGCAAATGGAAGTGTATGTACTATTGGTAATATTATAGCCAGAGAAGTAGTGCAAATATATGATTTGTTTCAACAAGGGAAGATAAAGGAAGCGGCAAAGAAACAGTTATCCATATTTGGTCTGGCTAATGTTTTATTTGAAAGACATGATATGCAGCCCCTCAAAGAGGGTATTAAGATGTTAGGATATGATGTGGGGGATGCACTGATGCCTACAAGCGAAGTATCCCCACAAATAAAGGAAAAAATAAGGAAGGAACTTAGAAAATTAGGAAAGTTAGAATAGCTACCTGAGAGCTGTAAGCTTGTTGATCCACCTGAAAAAAGGAGCTGCCATAAATACTCGAGAAATATAGTGAAAATTTAATTCCCAATAATAGAGCAATGAAAAAAAAGGTAAATAATACGATTTGTAGGTGTGAGGAGATTAGCGAGCAAGAAATAAGAGATGCGATCAGGAAATTTAATCTTAGGACTGTCGATGCTGTTAAAAGATTGACACGTGCTGGAATGGGTTTGTGTCAAGGAAGAACATGTACTCCTTTGCTAATAAAGATAATAGCTGAAGAGACAAACAAAAAAGTAAACGAACTATTGCCTCCTAGTAAACGCCCTCCTGTAAGACCAGTCAAGATAGAATTTTTAACTAAAGAAGGGGAACAAGAACTTGATTAAAATAGCAGATGTAGTGGTGGTGGGAGGGGGAGTTATTGGATGTTCAGTCGCCTATTACCTGGCCAAAAAAGGAGTAAGGGTGATTGTAGTAGAAAAAAAGGAAGGATTATCTTTGGGTGCCTCTGGAGCCAATCAGGGCGGATGTCCTCTGCAACTCTTTGAATCACCTGTTCTTGAACTTGCCAGGGAAAGCCTTGAGTTATATAAAAACCTTTCTGAGCAGATAGGGTGCGATATTGAATATGAGAATGTGGGATCCTTAGTATGCAGTGTTGATGAGAAACAGTATCCAGATATGGAAAAGCACTTCCAGAATAAGCGGAGAGAAGGAATAAATGTCCGGCTAATGGAAGGACACCAGCTTCGGAAATTAGAACCAACCTTAGGAGAGGATATAATTGTTGGAGTGGAGGAGTGGGACGGTTGGATGGTC
This sequence comes from Clostridia bacterium, assembly GCA_009618505.1. The sequence goes on from WJOQ01000202.1 coordinate 8,551, forward strand.
AATCCGTTTAAGGTAAATTATGGGTTTGCCTATGCTGCCAGAAAACTGGGAACAGAGTTTCTTTTTTCCAGCCAGGTTAAGAAAATAGAAAGGGATAAAGAAAGAATCGCATCCGTTATTACAGACAGAGAAAAAATAAAAACTAACTTCCTTGTCAATGCTGCAGGGGCATGGGCTTCTGAAATCGGGGAAATGCTTGGTCTTGCTATACCTGTTAGAGCAAGAAGAGGACAAATTATAATAACAGAACCTGTTCCTCTTAATGAAAGGTGGAGGTATATATTAGATGCTGATTATCTAACTACAGCCTTTGATCTGGCAGCAATAGAAAAGTCTAAAGACCCAAGGATAAAACTTGGAGTTGCAGGAAGCTATATACAAGAGAAGAGCGGAAATTGGACTATAGGAAGCAGCCGTGATTTCGCAGGTCATGACAATAGAGTAACCATGCAAACACTAGAATACATAGCAAAAAGAGTTATCAAATTTGTGCCAAAACTTAAAGATATTAGTTGTATTAGAACATTTGCTGGACTGAGACCGTTTTGTTATGTGGATGGTCTCCCCATCCTTAGTAAGATAAAAAATCCTCAAAACTTTGTCATGGCTACAGGGCACGCTGGGGAAGGAATGACACTTGCTCCTATAACAGGAAAATTAATAGCGGAACTGATAACAGAAAACAGAACTTCACTATCAATCGATGCTTTTAGCTTCTCAAGATTTAAGAATATAAACTAAATTAAGCTAAAGGTGGGGTGGATCGAAGAAGAAAAATAGAATAAGTTAGCCTGAACAAAAAAGTGCCTAACTTAGAAAGAAAGATAGGTCATGAAAACGAGAGAGAGGAATAATCAGTTACTGTTGTGGACAAGTAAAGGAGCTGCCGCAGAAGGGATTCCTACACCGGATGAACTCAAGAAAACGCCAGGTTACGCCAATTTCAAAAGACTTCAAGAAGGTCCGGTTGCTATAATCGAATGTATTGAAGAGATTCCTTGTGATCCCTGTGAGAGTGCTTGTCCCGCAGGAGCAATTAGAATTGGTTCTTCCATTACCAATTTGCCAGTTTTAGATGAAGATAAATGTACGGGTTGTGGCCTTTGTATAAGCTCCTGTCCTGGATTAGCAATTTTTGTACTCAATTTAGATCACACTGATGAGTCAGCTTTGGTTTCGTTTCCCTTTGAGTTCCTGCCCTTGCCCAAAGTTGGAGAGGAAGTGTCTGCGATAGATAGAGAAGGCAGGACTGTCTGTAAAGGTAAGGTGGTTAAAATATTAAATAAAAGAAAACAGGATTATACTCCTGTTGTAAGTATCTCTATTCCCAAGAAGTATGCTTTAGTTGTTCGAGGCATTTCTGTAAAGAAAAATGGCTTCTCAAAACAAAATAATTCTGCTCAAGGTGAGAACAATGAAAATAAAATGCGAGTCCTAGATCATCCGATTTTAGGCCGACAGAGCCCTGGGAGGATGCTGAATATTACTGTTGATGGGAAAAAGATTAAGGCAAGAGAAGGAGAGATGATAATTGCTGCTCTTCTTAATGCTGGCGTAAGAATCAACCGATTTACTTCAAAATATAAGGAGCCAAGGGGAATCTTCTGTGCTATTGGGCAGTGTACCGATTGCATAATGACTGTAAATGGTATTCCCAATGTGAGAACATGCGTTACCCCGGTTAAAGGGGAAATGGTAATAGAAACCCAATATGGTAGAGGTGAGTGGGGCTAGAGTTGAAAAAATGTGATGTTATAGTAATAGGCAGTGGTCCTGCTGGGCTTAGTTGCAGTATTGAGGCAGCAAGATCCGGAGCAGATGTAATTTTGATAGACGAAAATGGAAGACCGGGAGGGCAATTGTTTAAACAGATACATAAATTTTTCGGATCAAAGCAGCATGAAGCTGGCGTTAGAGGATTTGATATTGGTCTGCAGCTTTTGGAACAAGTCAACAAACTAGGGGTAAATACACTCCTTAATACCGTAGCTTACGGCATTTTTGACCAGAAAACTGTAGGAATAGTAAAAAATGAGAAAATTGAGACGGTTCAAGCAAAAAAAATTCTCTTGGCCACAGGTGCTATTGAAAACCCTGTTGTTTTCTCAGGTTGGACTCTTCCGGGAGTAATGGGAGCTGGAGCAGCTCAGACTATGATTAACATTCACCGTGTTCTTCCCGGCAGAAGATTTATTATTTTAGGCTCTGGT
>WJOQ01000363.1 GCA_009618505.1 Clostridia bacterium
TTGGGCAAGAAACCGCGCACAGGGATTACACCTTTCTTTGTCACTTTGAATCTCCTTTTCTTGCCTTAAATATTTCGATTGCTCGTTTTGTATATTCTTCGAGTCCTTCTAGGAATCCTATATCTCGTAAGGGAGCATCATCCTAATCTTATATTTTCCCATAAGACCTTTTATCTCTTTTCCTTAAAATTATTTCTCTTGTTCCTTTTGAATAACCTCCTATAAATTCCTTCTTTTTCTCTAATTTCTTTATAGGAATCGGCTTCTACCTATACCAGGATTAGCACCTCAAAAGGATCAAGATTTATCTCTCCCTGTAGCTTCTTCTTTTCCTTGAGCTCTGTATATTCTTTATTCAGAAATATCCTGGAGGACTTATCTGAAAAGTTCATTACAAAGACAAATTTTTTGCCATTTTTTTCTCTGAGAGTTATCTCTACTTCATCGGGAACCTTGATGCCTTCAGGAACCAAACCTTTTAGGATTTCTGCTATAAATTTGTCGTAGAAACCTTGAGCTAGACCACAGCCTACATAGTAAGATTTACCCTCTGCAAAAGTATTTACGGTAACTGCTGCATAGGAAGCGTGCCAGCTATTTTTGTATTCAGCCAGGGGTTTAGCCTTTTCTGGAGTTATCAAATCAGCAAAAGTATCCGCTTGATATACCTCCCCACTCCTAGTTTGCACTTCTATCTTTCTTTCTCTTAAGTTGTCCCAGGCGTATATACTTATGCCAAAAAGCTCTCTCAGCTTACCGGGAAGAATACTCTTTACTATGTTACTATGCCTATCTTTTATACCAAATCTAAATCCAGCAATAAATGTGCCTCCCTCTTTTACATATTTCTTGATATTATTTGTTGTCTTATCATCTACTATATACATAAGGGGAGCAATACCTACTTTATATTTACTAAAGTCATCGGTTGGCTTTACTATATCCACATTTATTCCTTTTTTTCTTATAGCTTTATAAAAGCGTAATATCTCATCAGAATAGTTGTACATAGGTTTTTCTTGATAGCTATGGTTGACCCAGATATTCTCATAATCATAGATGATAGCTACAGGAGAGATTACTTTAGAGCCTTCAAGCTGAGGTCTAATGCGATCTATTTCAGAGGCTATCTGGGCTGTTTCTTTGTAAGTTATGGATTTATCTGTTCCATCGTGCTGAAGGATGCCAGAGTGAAACTGTTCTATGCCAAAGGTGCATGCCCTCCATCTAAAATATACTACTGCTTCAGCTCCATGAGCATAAGAGTGATAGGTCCACAGTCTCATCTCACCGGGAGAAAGAGCGGGAGTTATATCTTCTCTGGTTATACAGCCACATTGCTGTTCCATTACCCAGAAGTTTTTCTTCTTTAGTCCTCTCATTACATCGTGGGCTAGAGCAACGTGAAATCTTTTTTCTAATCCTTGCGGATAGTTATCCCAGGAGACAAAATCATATTTTTCTGCTAAGTCATAATAATTAAGCTCAGGAAAAAGTCCCATAAAGTTATGGGTAACAAATTTATCTGGAGTTATACTCTTTAAAAGCTCTATCTGCATATTACTGTATTTAACATTCATATCTGAGAAGAATCTCATAAAGTCTAAGTCAAAGGAAGGATTATGATAATCTACTATAGGCAAGGGTATGTGCTCCCAACAGATATAATCATGACTCCAGAAGGCATTACCCCAGGATTGGTTCAAATTCTCTAGGGTTTTATATTTTAACTTAAGCCAGTGCTGGAATTCCTTTTTGCAGTTATTACAGTAGCACTTGGGGTTACCAAACTCATTATCTACTTGCCAGCCAATTACCTGAGGATTATTCTTATAATGTTCGGCTAACTTTGTTATAATTCTTTCTGAGTAATGATAATAGGTTCTATTGGTAATGCAGTAGTGTCTCCTTTTCCCGAAGCCCATGCGCTCTCCATTTTTTAACAGAGGCAATATCTGGGGGTGTTTTCCTATAAGCCAGCTGGGCGGAGCAGCAGTAGGAGTAGAGAGGATAACTTCCACTCCTTTCTCATTAAGAATATCCATTGCTTCATCTAACCAGGCAAAGTCATAGAGATCATCTTCTGGTTCCAGTTTACTCCAGGCAAACTCAGCTAGCCTTACCAGACTAATTCCAGCTCTCTGCATAAGCTCAGCATCAATCGGCCAACGTTCCTTCTCCCAATGTTCTGGATAATAATCAGCTCCTAGATACATAGACAAAACCTCCTAACTTGCTATAGTTTCGTAGATTTTTGGTCAACTCCCAGGATTACTGCCTTTGCCTCTCCTCTTTTATTTTCACTTGCCTTTCCTTTGCAATGATTAATCAATTACTTTTTAGTATAGTAAACAGAAATACCTTGTCAACACCGCACCTTACTTCTTACTTGCTACTTGGTAACGGTTATTAGCAAACTAAATTTAAACAGGTGGACTTGCTCTCGAGTAAAGAGATGGAGAGTTTCATTTTATTGAAGTAGTAACTTCTACTATTGTCCTTCTTAAAAAAGTGTGCAATATCATTATGGGGACCTCTGGGTATCGTATCTTATAGCCAAAAGAAACATTTGATTGACAGATTCTTTCATATATGGTAGAAAGAAAGTAAAAATAGTCATTTAACGGCTAAAGCACCGCTTTCTGCCAGTGATTACCTGCACATTACTGACAGCGGCTTCACTAACCTTCCCACCAGCGTAAGGGCTATGGGAATGGGCCAGGCATTTGTAGCTATAGCTGATGACTACGGTGCTTGCTACTTTAACCCTGCCGGCTTGCTTCAAATCACCCACAAAGAACTGGGTACAATTTATACGGATTTGTACGGCTTAGGTCTCCTAAAACAGAGTTTTCTATCTTTTATAGAGCCAACTACAGGAATGGGGGCAGGAGGAATTAGCTGGAGTCGATTATCGGCAGACCTTGAACCAGAGAAATGGAACTGCGACTTATACTCTTACTCTTATGCACGGTTCCTCTTTCAAGATAAACTAACCACTTCCAGGAAGACATTCAGCTCCTGGGGAGTTAATATAAAATATCTGAGAGAAACTAGCCCGTGGGGCAATGCTAGTGGGTTCAGCTTAGATGCAGGCTTCCTTACCCGAGGAGAAAAATTTTCTTGGGCAGCCAATATCCAGGATTTAGTTTCCCAGATAAGTTGGACTACAGGAAGGAAAGAATCAATTCCTATTAACATAAAATTGGGTACAGTTTATAGGTTCACGCCTCATCTTCTTACAGCTTTGGATATAGATGCCTCCTGGCAAGACCTTCCCAAGAATATTCGCCTGGGAAGTGAATGGTGGGTCCAGCGTAACATTGCTCTCCGTTTGGGGGCAGTCAAAACATTTCAAAAAAATGCTGATTTAACTTTCTCCGCTGGGCTGGGTCTTTATTTTCCTTTTCAAAACAAAAAAGTAATAAGTATGATTGCATTTAACTATGCTTTATCCTCTCAACAGAACCTTAGCACTACACACTACTTCTCTCTTTCACTTGGTTTCTAAAATATTGAAGGGGGAAACATCCCCCCTCAACCGCCTTTGGCCTGCTCCCCCCCTCC
>WJOQ01000256.1 GCA_009618505.1 Clostridia bacterium
AATTCATTAAAATTCTCGGTACGATTCTCCACAAATCCTTCATCGTAAAGGCCCTCCTGGATAATAATATTCATCAAACCATTAATCCAGGCAACATCTGTCCCATTTTTTTGTCTTAGCCAGATTTTAGCATACTTTGTCAGCTCAATAGCGCGTGGGTCTATAACAATTAGCTTCAATCCCTGGTAAGTTGTCAGATATTTGAGATAATAGCCGATTATCGGATGGGCCTCAGTGGTATTGGAACCAGTCACCAAAACAACATCTGATTTTCCCCATTCTTTGATGGAGTTAGTCATTGCTCCGCTGCCAAAGGCCCGACCCAGACCAGCTACAGTAGAAGCATGGCAAAGACGAGCACAATGGTCAACATTATTATTGCCAAAACAGACCCGAACAAACTTTTGAAATAGATAATTCTCCTCATTAGTGCACTTGGCTGAGGATAGTCCAGCTAAAGAATCACTGCCATATTTATCTTTTAATTCTTTGAACCTATCAGCAACCAGTTCCAGTGCCTCCTCCCAGCTTGCCTCTATAAACTTTCCCTTCTTCTTTATCATAGGAGTAGTAAGACGCTCTTTATGATGAACATAGTCAAGTCCGAAACGTCCCTTAACACAAAGATGTCCCCTATTGGGTGACCCATTATCAACACCATATACCTTTACGATACGGTCATTCTTAATATTTAGTTCTATCTGGCAGCCAACTCCACAATAAGGACAAGTAGTTTCGACTTTCCTGAACTCCCAACTTCTTCCCTGGAAGCGAGCCAGTTTTTCAGTCAAAGCACCGGTAGGGCAAGCTTGAACACAAGCACCACAAGATACACAGTCAGTCTCAGACAGTTTTTCATCTAACCCCGCCGCAATAAAGGTTTTGCCTCCTCGTTCGGCGAAGTCAAGTATCTCCTGCACAGTAATTTCAGCGCAAGCACGCACGCATCTTCCGCAAAGAATACATTTGTTAGGGTCTCTTAATATTACCTGGCTGGAATCCTCTGTTTTTTCTACTCTTTTATTGACTGGAAAGCGTATATTATCAATACCTAACTCATAAACCAAATCCTGTAGTTCACAGTCACCATTTTTTTCGCAAATGAGACAATTATGTTCGCGTTCGGATAAGATTAGTTCTACGATTAATCTACGCGCCTTTATTATCTCCTCATCTTTAGTAATAATCTCTATCCCCTGGCTTACTTCTGTTGTGCAAGAAGTTATCAATCCTGGTCTATTTTTAACCTTTACCAAACAAACTCGACAGGCTCCCGCGCTACTTAATCCAGATTGGTGGCAAAGAGTAGGAATCTTAATACCAGCTCTTTGTGCCGCTTCCAGAATTGTTGACCCTTCCCTTGCTTCCACTTCCCTATTGTCTATAGTTAATTTTACCACGATAGCTCCAATTTCCCCTCACCTTCTCGTATTTAGTATTTAGTATTTGGTGAATCGTTATAATCGCTTAATAAGAGTCATTATCATTCTGTTTAATTTATCGATGTTTTCGGATAGCTCATCTAATTTTTGTTTGGTTATATATTTTAACTTGCTAGACACTATTAGTTGAGTTTCAACCTCCGCACTACTCGCCAGGGCAATAAATAAAAACTGTCTAAATTCCTTATTGTGATATCTCACAAAACCCTCTGCTATGTTTGAAGGCAAGGATACAGCAGATCGTCTTATTTGATTAACTATACCGTAGAGCTCTTCTTTGGGAAACTTCTTGGTAATTCTATATATTTCTTCAACTAATTCTATACTTTCCTGCCAAATTCTCAGGTTCTTAAAGTTTCTTATTTTTTGACTATTCACTTATTCCCGTTTCTTCTTCACGATATACGAAATACGATATACGAAATACGATTTTTACTCCACCTTGATAGCATCAAACTTACAATTTTCTAAACAAATACCACATTTAATACATTTATCCTGGTTGATGCGATGGGGCTGCTTCCTTTCTCCTGTAATGGCTTCTTGGGGGCAGAGTTTTTTACAAACCAAACAACCACGACAAGCTTCTTCATCAATAGAATAGGTAATTAAATCCTTGCATACTTTTGCCGGACACTTTTTATCTTTAATGTGAGCCTCATATTCATTATGAAAATACCTTAAAGTACTTAAAACAGGATTGGGGGCGGTCTGTCCTAAACCGCAAAGTGCTGTCTTAGCAATACTCTTTGCTAAATACTCCAAAAGATTTAAGTCTTCCATTACTGCTTTCCCCTGGGTGATTTTATCTAGAATTGCCAACATCTGCTGCAGCCCTACTCGACAGGGAACGCATTTTCCGCAGGACTCAGAAGCAGTAAACTCAATAAAGAAGCGGGTCAAGTTGACTAGGCAGGTGTCCTCATCCAGAACAATCATTCCACCGGAACCCATAATGGAATCTAAATCTTTTAGCGACTCATAACTTATAGGCGTATCAAGGTAATCTTGAGGTATACATCCTCCTGACGGCCCCCCTGTCTGAACAGCTTTAAACTTCTTTCCATCAGGAATTCCCCCTCCAATATCAAAGATTAATTCACCTATAGTAAGCCCCAGGGGAACCTCAACTAATCCTGTATTTTTTATTTTCCCTGATAGAGCGAATATCTTTGTCCCCTTATTCCCGTCTATCCCAATACTACTAAACCATTTTGCTCCCTTCAAAATTATATGTGGAATATTAGCCAGAGTCTCTACATTATTTATTAGAGTTGGCTTACCCCAAAGCCCACAAGTAGCCGGAAAAGGAGGGCGAGAACGAGGCATTCCTCTCTTTCCCTCTATAGAGGCAATCAAGCCTGTTTCCTCGCCACAAACAAAAGCTCCTGCCCCTATTCTTAGTTCTATATCAAAATTGAAATCTTTTTTCAAAATATTTTCACCCAAGAAATTATGTTTTTTCGCCTGCTTCAGAGCAATTTCCAATCTTTCAATGGCTAAAGGGTACTCTGCTCTCACATAAACGTAACCCCTCTTAGCCCCAACAACATAAGCGGCTATACTCATCCCTTCTACGACAGTATGGGGATCGCCCTCTAAGACTGCCCGGTCCATAAAGGCGCCCGGATCACCTTCATCAGCGTTACAGATGACAAATTTCTCTGAAGATTTCGCCTTGAATACGAATTCCCATTTTACACCGGTGGGAAAACCTGCTCCACCTCTACCTCTAAGACCAGAGTCTTTTATCTCCTGAATTACCTGTAGGGGAGATAATTCGGTAAGTGCCTTTCTCAGAGCCTCATACCCACCATTATTGATATATTCTTCAATATTTTCTGGATCAATAGTGCCACAATTTTTTAGTACTATCTTCAGTTGTTTTTGGAAGAAGGGCAGACGCTCTTTTTTTCTAATGACTTTTTCTGTTATCTCTGACTTGAAAAGAAACTTCTCTACTATTCTCCCCTTTAAGAAATGCTCCTCTACTATCTCTTTAATATCGGCTGGCGTTAACTCTTTATAAAGTATACCTTCCGGATAAACCAATATCAGCGGTCCATACTGACAGGGACCCATGCAGCCCGTTTTTACTATTCTTACCTTATCGTTCAGATT
>WJOQ01000022.1 GCA_009618505.1 Clostridia bacterium
AGACCTGGCCAAATTCTGATTTGGTTTACATAAGAAGCTTCTTATGTAAAGTCTCCTGATGTTGAATATTGTTATAAACTAAGCCGACTCAGCCCGTAGGGCTTAGTTCCGATAACGCCGTTATCGGAAAGGCTGGTTGATTGAAGAATGAGATATGTGGAAAGATGTGAAGTGGAGTTTGGAAGGAGTTGAATGCTTGGATCAAACGATGAGATGGATGGCTTGGTGTTACGTGAATGGAAGGTAGATATGTGTATGGAATGCGCTGGAGAGAAGCGGAGCGAAACTCGTCCACTACTGAGGAGAGTTAAGTTAATAAGAACTAGGTAAATGGACGAGGAGCGCTACGCGGTGGGGTTAGGGAATTACGTTGATTGATGTTAGGTGAAGATTGGAAGGTGAGCAAGGATAGCGGAGCGACGCTAATTCGCTGCTGAGTAGTTTTACGTTAACTAGAACTAGGTAAGCGAGTTAGCGGCGTGTAGCGGGGACGTGAGAAGGTTTCCCAAGGAATAGGCGCTGAAGTATGATAGGCGAGTTAGTGGAGCGCAGCGGAGCTAATTCGCCTTGGAAGCTCGATACTTTGGTTGAGAGATTAAGGTGAGAAGATTGGAGTTAGTGCTTAGCTTGCGATGGAGTTGGATAGCCTGGTGAGACTTACCATGATTGAGTGAGTAAAGAGTTCGAGAGTTGATTGAGTTGAGTCGATGAGATTTTCAAAAGTTAGAAATTTTTCTTTCTATATTTATATTTAGGTGGCTTGGAAATAAAAGTGCAACGAGAGGAGAGAGGCAGAGAAAAAAAGACGCTCATAGAGGCTCATGGAGGCGCTTTGTCAAGGGAAGGTGATCTTATCCTGGATAGAATTAAGGGATTAGCTGCTAAAGAAAAGAGAACGGGCTCGGCTATTTTAAGGGAAGTCCTGGGAAAATATCTAAAAAATAAGTAAAGGAGGGATCGTACAAAGTTCGAGAAAGGAAATATAGTCAAATATAAAGCGGGAGGTAATGCTATGGTGCAAGGTCAATCACAAATTGCGGGAGAAAAGGAAGAGGAGAGGGATATTTGGTACACGTATCATGCGTTGGCTCTCAGAGCGACAAGAGAAGCCCTTGGCCAGGATTTGGATGTTAAGGCTAAGGTTCGGGAAGAGAAAAGCGATGAATGTTTAGCTTGCGTACAAAACAGTCGTCCACCATGTTTCTCAAAATCTATCGTTGCGATAGTTATGTGCGTTTTTGTTATCGAATATAGGATCAATGAAACAGCACGATGTGAAGGAATTCAGCAAAACAAAAAAGTTCGTTCATACATTAAATATGAGCCCGATCCCGATACAGTAGATTCATGCCTTTCGTACGATACCACAAAAGAAAGTATCTGCAACAAGGAAAAAAAGTTCAAGTGCCTCTCTTTGTATGAGAAATGGCGTAACATAGAAAAAATTTTGAAAAAGAAAGACACACAGGAATATCTTGACTCCGTACAAAAACTGTACAAATGGATTTGGGTCAGAAACAAAATTGCTCATGGTGACTACGAAGAAATAATGAAAATTCAAATATCTCCAAAACAAGCTCTTATTTGCTATGATGATATCACCAGGGCAATATTTGGATTGAATACTGCTGTGGGTTACGGTACGAAAGGGGAGAACGACAGGGACTGCAACAAAATGCTTTTGGGGGAGTAAAACATTTGCCCATAGTTGAGTCCGAATTACTTCGTCTTTTTTCGAGATTGAACCTGTCAAACCGGCCAATGCCTATAATTATCAGAGTTAGCGAAAGTGTTATTGAGCCGGGTGTTGGAATAGGAGAGTGTTGAGTAAAGGCAGGCTTGAGGATATACGAAAAATTATTGGTGAACATTTTTAAATTTACTATCGGCTAGGTGATTCAGATTTTGCCACCGGGATCTATCGAAACGAGAAGAAGAAAAAGAGAAGAAATCGCAGAATCAGGTCAAAATAGGATTTTAGTTCTCCTGGGGAGAAAAAAAACTCTCACAGAGGCTCATACAGGCACTTTGGTAAGGTGAGGCAGCCTATATGACCTGGGGAAAATTAGCCTTGCTAATAAGTCATTTTGTAATATGTTTTAGTTCTATCTTGTAGCGATTTTTAAGGGGGGTAAATGGAAGGATAAAATATGTGAGAGGCTATTAAGTAATCTTTAATAGCTCCTTTAGTTTAAAAAGTTGGTTTTTGTCTTTTTCTTAAAGAGAGTTTAGCTCTCTAACTGGACAGTAAGGAAGAGGCTGCATCTGTTGCCGCACTTCGGTGCGGTGAGGGGGTGGCAGTCTTGACCGGATTAACTGTCCAGTTGCCGGAAGAGATATGTGCCCCCTTTTTTATTGAAAATAAAGAGACTCGCAGGAATAAAATGATAAGGCCAGAAGAAAGAGTATGAAGAAGCGTCTGAAGCAATTCTTAATTGTGGGAATATTGAGTATATGTTTGGTATCTTTGATAGCCTGCAGGGGAAGATACAAAGAGCTTCCTCAGATAGAGGTCCTCTTTTCTCCTGAGCAAGGTGAAGAAATTCTGGCAGAACTTACGGAGGCGATTCAAGGGGCTGAGGAACGAATTTATATCCTGATTTACAGTTTTACATTGGATGAGCTTGCTAGAGTTCTGATAGATAAGCACGAACAAGGGATAGATGTAAGAGTTGTTATGGATAGAGTGCAGGCAAGCTCAAGGAGTGCAGTTACCGAAATATTAAACCAGGCAGGGATTCCTTTGTTAATTAAGACCGGAAGCAAAGGTGGATACATGCACCTCAAGGTATTGATTGCTGATGAGACTGTTTTTACAGGAAGTTATAACTTCTCTAAGAAAGCTACTTATAATAGCGATGAGAACTTTCTGATTATCAGAGATAAAAGGATTCTACAGGCTTATCTTGAGAAGTTCAATCGGCTTTGGGCGAACGGACAGGAAGGCTGAAGTGGACAAAGACGTTCTGGGAGCGGGAAGTAGAAGACAAGACGCTGTCCCATTAGTGACTTCCTCTCCACCTGAGAGTTTAGGCAGTCTTCCTAGAAGGGATATATACCCCATATTGTAGCTGTGAGAATTATCTTTTGGACACAGTCGATCCCCCAACTCTCTTTTTAACCTAGCCCTTCCTGTGAGATTTGTCAAAATTAAGTGAAAAAGGCGACAAAAAGTCCTCAATCTGTAAACGGGAGTGTAGATAAAATGAGGGCTTGGGTTTAGAGGAAGGGGGTCAATGTCCTACTTTTACACAGAAGAAGATAAATAACAAAAATCATTAAAAGAGAAGCTTAAAATTAAGAACTAAGAGTTTGATTTTTTAAAGAACTGGGGAGAGATGCAAACCTATACGGATAAGCATTTGTCCTTATGAAAGGCTATTATGGAATTTCTCTATTAGGTTTACATATGGTCGCGAGAGTATTCTACCTCCATACGATTTCTGCACAAATGGCAGGAAGATTTGTCCACGTTCTCTACGTTGAGTTTAATAAGGACATGGAGATTGATTCCTTTTAACCGAAGTTGTTTTAACGGAGCTTCGTCTCTAGCCGCAAATAACCCAATTCCTACTACCTTTGCTTCCTTACTCGCAACGAGTTTTATCAACCGTTTTAATCCTTCGCCGGTAGTAGTTAGGTCATCGATGATGAGAACATCGTCTCCCTTCTCAATTTTTCCAGTAAGAAGTTCAGGAATGGGCCTTCCGCTTTCCTCAATTTTTGCTAGAGCACCTTGAATGTTAGGAATTACAGCTCTAAGTTTAGCAGAAACTTTGTCTACCAGTAATGACCCTGCAGTTACTCTCCCGATTACCACATCGACATGCTGATCCTTAAATTTCTTAGTCAATTCTTGAGCAATATCGTCCAAAAAGCCATTATTGCACTTCTCTGCTATAAGACGGAATTTGAGAAAAACAGGAGTATGTTTTCCCGAAAGCAACTCCCAATGTCCTTCAAGTAAAGCTCCTGATTCAACAAGTTTTTCCGCAATGGTGGATTCATTTAAGTGGCTTAAAGGTTCCATGATACTCACGATGCTCCTCACCTGAGAGATATCTTTAATTCCTGGATCCATAGTTCCCTCCTTTTATCAATAATAGTACTGTCAAAAATTTCTTAATGATTTTATTCTAAACCCTTTATTATCAAGTGTTTTGGTGAAAGTGACTTGCCTTCCCCTTTGCTCTATGCCAAGTGAGAAGTTCTCTCATAAAACTTTCGACACTACCTCAATAATACTTAAGTCTTGCAGTCATTCCGCATAGAGAGCAGCCCGACTTCGGAACAACATTCAAGTCCAAATTAAGCAAGGATCTATTTACAGGTAGTTGCCTGTTGGGGATGTCCACGTTAATAAGGCAGATGATGTCAAATATATTTGCCTTTATTTTATCCCTCAAGTAATTAATGGTCTGAGAAAGGAAATCATCCCCGATGGCTAACGGCTCAGCAATAACGATGCGATCCTTTTTTCTTATCCGTATTTTATGAGCTTCTGTGAGATCTTTTTCTGTGATAGGAATGACTTCAGAGTCAATTATGTTACCTACATCCACCAGTAAACCTGACCATGCCCATCTTTGCAGATAGGTGATTGCTTTTATACCCTGGTCTGTATATGCGGTAATTAATTCGTCTCGGATCCAGTCCCGGCATCGAGCATTGCTTAAACAAGAAAATCTCTCTATATCGAAACTGTAAGTACAACAATAATTTTGCCCAAAGGCTGCATGTTTCTTTATGAAAAATCCTTTCAGGTCGTCAGCTAACTCTGTTTTATCTATATTAGTGTGAGTGATATTGATGTTTGTGATTCTTGCTATCACTTGAGGTTTAGATAATTTACTAGGTTTTAATATGCATTTTAATCCAAATATAATTCCCTGTGCTATATCTCGTAGTTTGTGTAGCCCTTGTTTTAATACACTTCTGACCCTCTTGACTGTTAATATCAACGATAAGATGGGTATTAGGGGAATGAATAAGAAATATAGCCTGATAGTTGCCCAATTGACTGATTCTAGATAAATTAAGCTGCTAATCGTGCTGATAATTGTAGAAAGAACTAAAAAGAGACGCATCCTTATGTTTCTCTCATTGGATTTCTATCTCCTCCAATATTCTCATAGCTGCTTGCACTGGGTTTTTGGCCTTTCGGATCGGTCGCCCGACAACGATAAACGTTGCGCCTGCTACAATAGCTTCTCTCGGGGTAAGGGTTCTTTTTTGGTCATCTGGTGGTGATCCTGGGGGTCTTATTCCAGGGGTTCCTATAATAAAATCCGCGCCACAGGTAGTTCTGATGATGCTGGTTTCTTTGGGCGAAGCTATAACGCCATCTAGACCAGCTTTTTGCGCGAGAAGAGCGAGATGTTTTACATGTTCTTCAATGGAATTGTTAATTCTTAATTGATTCCTTAGGGTAGGTTGATCGATACTTGTTAATACTGTAACACCGAGGATTTTTGGTTTTTTGAATCCGAGCCGATCGGCTTCTTCTTGTGCGCTTTGAACTGCCGCTTTCATCATTTCTTTACCTCCCGATACGTGGAGGTTAAACATAGAAACACCAAGGGAAGTGGCGATCCTACTGACTTGAGCAATTGTGTTTGGGATATCGTGGAACTTAAGATCTAAGAAAACTTCTCCACCTAATTCCTTTATGGCAGAAATGATTTCAGGTCCTTCTTTGGTATATATCTGAAATCCGATTTTAAATATGCCAACATATTCGGACAATTGTTTAACTAATCGTTCAGCAGTACTCTTATCATCAACGTCTAAAGCTAGACATAGTCTTCCCTTAGTTTCCATGGTGGACCCCTTTGTATTACTCAGTTTTAAAGAACAGCTCGAGAATCAAAAAGCTATTTTTCGAATTACATAACCATTGCGAATGCTTTATCTTTCAAATCTTACCAAACGATGGATGTATAGTCAATTGTTGATAGCTCAGAGTTTAAAATTCGTGTGTTCACCTTTATTTTGCTTTGTGTTTAGTGGGGTCTACGAGTATATAGTGTTGACCAGACTTAGGAGTAGGGGGAAGAGGTTCTCCTTTAGTTACAGTTCTCTCTTGTCCTGTTTTCCCACCTTTGGGTCCTATGATTTCGTATTGACCAGAAGTGGAAGCCTTTTGTCCAGGTCTAAATGTTTTTGTAGGCATCTCTATCACCTTACCCTATAATTAATCGCAACTTCTCAAGTAGCTTGTTTCTCTTGGACGATGAATTCATCAATCAAACCAAGGTCCCTTACTCTCCGTGCTAGGGCCTCTTTAGAAACCTGGAATTTTGTGGCGATACGCGGTATTAATGAGAGTAAGAGGGTGGCCCTCTTTAGTTTTGTAGGATGACCCTTATTATTTTGAAAAATATAACTGCGAAGTAGCTGATTTAACAAACGGGGTCTAAAGCCTCCTCTTTTTGCCATTATTCGAATTCCTTTCAAGTTCACTAAATTTCTCCATTTTGCATCTTTATGGTCAAGTATCTCTCTTAAAAAGGATTCACAGACTAAGCCCCTTGGCATTAATAAGCTAGCTGCGAAAGCATTTGCATCGTCTTCCATTTCCTTTTTGTTTTTTGGGCTGGTTGTCAAGCTTTTTGACCTATCGCTCTCTGCATTGAAAAAAACATGCCGAAGACAAATATGCCCGATTTCATGGGCGACGGTGAATCTTTGTCTTGGTATGCCGTCGGCAGAATTTAAAACAATGCGTTTTTCGTTTAAAATAAGTTTACCAGGGGCATTTCTGCCGAGATTAGTTATATCGAGACGAAGTTTGTATAAAAGTTCCGCTATTAGCTCAACAGGAATAGGAAGCCTGAGCTGCTGGTGGAATTGCTTTCGGAACTCATCTAGCAAAATTTCCGCCTCCTGTTCTATACTCTCACGGTTTTGAGCGCCCATTCCTCTACTCTCTCCGTGCCATTTCCCTTATCAGTTTCATTATAGATTGTTCGCAATTGGGCGACCGAAGAATTTCATCTCTGTTTTTAAGTATATTTTTTACAAACGTATCCGGTATTTTGTCAGCCAGAAGCATGAATTTTTCTGAGAGCCGTTCATGAGATTTCCCATCTGACAACGCTTGTGCGAATTTCTCTAGTACCTTTCGACCAGGACCTTGTTTGTGGCCAAGCCTGTTATTTTCAATCTTGCTAATATAAGTATGGCTAACATGCGCTTTTCTAGCTAAGTCAAGCTGAGTCATTTCTTTGGATAGTCTTAATTGTCTTATTGTTGTTCCGAGGGTTTCGTCTGGTGACATAATTAACCTCCTTCGGACCTAGCGTCGTAAGATATTCTTGAGCGTTGAATTAATGACGGGTTAATTTCTTTAATCTTGCGCCAAGGATTATCGGTTGACATCTATATCTGCTCCTGTGGTATATTTAACTAATATACTTGCACTTGAAGTTCAAGTATAAGTATATAACAAAATTTTAAAGTGTCAACCCCTTGTTACGTAAAAGCTTAAATTTCCGCTTTTTGTAAAAGGTTGGGTATATTTAAACATTTAGGGAAAATCTGTCAAATGAATATTATCGGAATTTAGAGGGAAATATAACCTCTCTTGACTTGTTTGGGGAAGTTAGTATAATTTAAGTGAAGTAAAAAATTAAGGAGAAGGTAAAATGCCAAAGTTATTATCCACAAAGGAAGTTGCTAATATCCTGAGTGTTTCTGCGAAAGTAGTTAGAGGATATATACAACAAGAGGGACTGATAGCTATAAGGTTAAAACGAAGATTAAGGATTGACGAGAAGGATCTTGGTAATTGGCTGGAAGAGAGAAAGACAGGGAACAGAAAAGAATGAAAGCGGTTGGCTATATCAGGGTGTCCACTGAGGAGCAGGTAAGGGAAGGAATATCCCTGGAGGTTCAGGAAGATAAAGTTAAGAAGTATGCAGACCTTCATAATTTAAGACTCACAGAAATTATAAGAGAGGAGGGTAAGTCGGGCAAGGACCTTGACCGGGAGGGAATACAGAAAGTTATAACTCTATGTAAAGACAGAAGCGTTGATCATCTAATCGTTTATAAAATGGACCGGTTAACCAGGAGAACTCTAGACCTCTTAATTTTAGTAGAGGAAGTGTTTAAGCCTAATAAAGTGCAATTTCATTCTATCACTGAAAGAGTGGATACCTCTACGGCTCAGGGTAAATTCTTCTTAACCATTATCGGAGCTATGAGTCAAATGGAACGGGATTTAATTTCTGAGAGAACGAGCGAGGCTTTAAGATATAAAATATCCCAGGGAGAAAATGTAGGAGCTCCTCCATTAGGATTTTTAGCTGAGGATAAAAAGCTTTACCGGGTAGACGGGGAATTTGAGGTTGTAGAACATATCAAGAGACTGAAAAGAAAGAAGCTATCCTTGAGGCAAATTGCTAACCGCTTGAATGAACAGGAAGTCCCTACTAAACGGGGAGGATCCTGGTATGCAGGGACGGTAAGGTATATCCTCCGTAATAGTAGATATAGAGAGGTTAAGCAGGGTGTTAGTGTATAAAAAGGGGACGGTTTTTATACGGAGAATAGAAATAGCTAATGAAGAATAGACTTATTTGTGAAAATAATTTGGAAGTTTTGGGAAGATTAAAGTTACGATAGCTTAACTTCACATAAATAGAATATGGTATCGTGAATAAAGAAATGGGAGGTTGGTAATATGACTAATAAACAGACCACTTTAGCCTTGTTTCCAGGGGTGTGTGTTCAAAATGATAATAAAGAGAAACTTACACGATTGGATTTAGACGATGCTCTGAAAGAAAAGTTATTGCCTTTTTGCCGGCTCAACTATGGTGAGATTTGGGAAGATCCCGTAAAAGGACATAGAGTTGGTGTGTTAGACGCTACAAGCTATGAAGATGTTAAAAAAATAATGGGCGACGAAAGAGCAAAGTTAGTAGTTAATGATCCGCCATATAATGTTGTGGTTGGTAATAATAATACCGAGAATCTATTTAAGAAAACTTTAAATGAATATATAGTTTTCTCTCAAGAATGGGTGAAGAATGCCGTTTCTATTATGGATAGCAATGCACATTTGTATATATGGTTAGGTGCTGACCAAAAAGATGGTTTTCAACCACTTCCAGATTTTATGATTATGATGAGAAATATTAAGGAATTAAGAGCTAGAAATTTTATTACCTTAAGGAACCAGCGAGGATATGGAACACAAAAAAATTGGATGTGGGTAAGGCAAGAATTGTTATATTATGTAAAGGGAGACCTGGAATTCAAAGTAGTATATACAGATATACCAAAAATATTAAAAGGATACTACAAGGTAATAAATGGTAAAAGAACTGAAAATATGGAGCGAAGTAAATCAGATACAATTAGACCAGGAAACGTTTGGATAGACATTCAACAGGTATTTTATAGGATGGAGGAAAACGTTCCTGGTTGCTACGCTCAGAAACCTTTAAAAGCAATTGAAAGAATAATTTTAACGAGTTCAAGGGATAAAAATATTGTAGTTGATTTCTTTTCTCATTCGGGGACTACTTTATTAGCTGGCGAAAAATTAAATAGACAAGTATATACTTTTGACAATGATCCAATTTTTGCAGAATTAACTATTAGAAGACTAGAACGCTATAGACAAACTGGCAAATGTGGGTGGCAATGGAATAACCCTTTTCCTGAGATTGATATCAAGGTATCTTAGAGATGAATTTAAAACAGTTAAAAGAGCACTTAAATAGATTTGCGGCTGACTTGCAAAATGGCGATAGAAAACTTCTTAAAGTGCGCTTGGAAAGTCTGATATCTGTTTTCCCTTTCAGCGAATACGAATACATGCTTATGTTCTTAAAAGACAGAAAAATTATAACTTTTGAAGAGTATGAGAAATTAAGAGAGAATTACGTTAAAGCAAATAAATATCTTAAGCTTTACGGGATGGCTCCACGCATATTTGGCCAAATTTGGGGCGAAAAACATATAAGAGATTTAGATAGCAGATTCAAGAGAGCAAATAAATCTTTGGATCCAAAGTACAACGGGCAATACGATGTTTGGATAGATGGCCTTAGAGTGGAAATAAAAGCATGCCGGGCAATACACACTAAAAAAAGAGGAGATATTGTCTCAAAAGCATTGCGATATGATTCAAAAAACCCCTTCTGGATGAATTTTCAACAGTTAAAACCCGATCATTGTGATGGATTTGTTTTTATTGGTGTATGGGTTGACCAAATAGTGTATTGGGTTCTGACTAGCAAAGAGGCAAAAAAAAATAAGCATATTAGTCACCAACATAGAGGCGGAATAGAATATCAAATAGGAATAACTGACAAGAACATAGCAGAATTTGACATATATAAAACACCACCTTCTAAAATCGCTGAGACTATTCTTCAAATAAAAACACAATAAAAGTAGCGACCTTGTGGTATTGAAACAAGGTATTTAAGGCACAAAAGCAATAAAGTAGCCAGGCTTAAAAATCAAGAGGAATTAGAGATAAAGCTAATAAAAATTGAGGGCCTACTTTACAAAAAAACTGAAGTTTTTAAGTGAGGAGAGATAATGGCTAAACTAAAAGAAGAGAGAAACAAAAATTTCCTGGAAAACTGGCAAAAGGGCTTGAGTAATACCAGCCTGACAGAGAGAAGAAAGGAGAAAAAATGGTAG
>WJOQ01000286.1 GCA_009618505.1 Clostridia bacterium
CGAGGGGAAGTCAGAAAGCTCTGTAAGAAGTATAATTTAAGCGTATTATCTATAGCTGGAATGTACCCGTGGCCTACAAAGGATAGGGATATGGCTTCACCAGATGATCAGGTAAGAAAAAAAGCAATTAGCTATTTACGGAGCTGCGTTGATTTAGCAGAAGAAGTAGAAGCTCCTCTAGTAATAGTGGTACCTTCAGCTGTAGGTAAAGTTAACCCGATAGATAATTTTGAAAACGAAGAGGAATGGATAGAAGCAAAGAAACGGGCGTGGCTTCACGCAGTCTTATCTGTAAGGGAAGCTGCAAAATATGCCGAGTCAAAGGAAATATTATTGGCAATAGAGCCAATTAACAGATATGAGACTTTTCTTGTGAATACAGCTGAGGATGGGTTAAGATTTATAGCAGAAGTTAATTCTCCTGCAGTAAAGATTCATTTGGATGTTTTCCATATGAATATTGAGGAAGCAGATCCTGAAGGAGCAATTCGACATTGTGGGGAAAAACTTCTGATAAACTTACATATATCCGATAGTAACCGCAGGGCGGTGGGTGATGGTCATGTTAACTTTAGAGCTATAATGTATGCCCTCAAAGAAATCCATTACGAGTGGGCTCTAACGCTGGAACCACTTCCACCAGTGCCGAATCCTTATGTTGCTGCCCGCCTAAAGAGATATGAAGCTCTTAGAGATGAATATGCAGAGCAATGTATAACTCAGCTCCGGAGATTAGAAGAGGAGATTCCGTGACTCTATAAATTTCTTATAATAGTGGGGGTGCACTCCCTCTGTTAGAAAACAGAATAGACCTAGTTAAATTTCAGGATATAATATTAACTAAGAAATTAGTGATGGTACAATGCTTGTGAAAGAGTGGTACAATCAGGGTGAAAAACAATATATATCACTCGAGCAAATATTCCTTTTCTATTGATGCCTGAGCCTGAAACTTTCACTACATACGGGACAGGACGGATTCGGTTTGACCTCTATCCATTCCCCTTTATTGCGAAGTAAATCATAAGTAAAAAGCTTACTTATCAAATTATCCCCATATCCTGTAATTAATTTTATAACCTCATTTGCTTCCAAAACTCCAAAAAGTCCAGCAGTTACTCCAATGATAGGAAATTTTATTTTCCTGGGCGGACTCGGAAATAGGCAATTCAAGCAGGGTGATCTCCCCGGTACTATAGTGGTGATTTGACCATAGAATCCCTCAATGGCAGCATGTATAAGTGGCTTTCTGCTTTTGACACAGAACTCATTCAATAGATATCTTGTTTCAAAGTTATCAAGTGCATCTACAACTATGTCTACATCATCCAGTAGATCTTCTATGTTTTCCCTGCAAATTCTTTTAGAACATGTTTTTATTTTTATTTGTGAATTTAATTGCTTGAGCTTTTCTTTAGCGGACACAGGCTTTGCTTTTCTCTTCAAATCCTTTTCCCCATACAGAATTTGTCTGTTTAAATTGCTCAACTCCGGTCTCTGCTCATCGACTAAAGATAAGTAACCAATTCCTGCTGCTGTTAAATATATACTAACAGGCGACCCCAACCCTCCTAATCCTACGATAGCTACTTTTGCTTTTTTTAACTTCTCCTGTGCATTTTCCCCAAAGATCATTATCTGACGCTCATATCTTCTTAATTCCTTTTTGTTCAGCATTTTATCCCCCCTCTATAGGAGGAAATAGGGCTATTTCGTCGTCATTTTTTAATTGAGTTCGCGATTCTACATAGTTCCCATTGATAAATATCCATACATAGTGGGGTAGCCATTCTTTGAGTTTGGGAAAATTATCAACTATTTTTTCTAGAGCATCTTTTGCGGTAGCATCTGGATGTAGGTAAAGTTCAGCTTTTTTCACTCCGCTTAAATTCTCAAAAAAAGTAGAAAATTTAATTTTTATCTTCATTTAATGAACCTCTACTTACAGTGGCCAATAGACCAATGATGAGTGCGACCTCTTTTCATTATACACATCCTTGATAAAATGAACTTTCCTTTCGATTTCCTCTATAGTCTTATATTACCGGAGATTAACCAGGCCCAGATCCTCTATTTTTTTATGGGTAGGTAATCCCTCTTTATCCCACCCTCTTGCCTCATAATACTCGTCAAGCTCAACTTCATACATCTCTTTAGTTAACACATGTCCCTTAGCTGGACCCTCAGGTAGTTTTTCGTTCATTATCCTTGGAGGTAACATGTCATCCTTTCGACGTATCCCTTCTCTTGTTAATATCAGCCTCTCCAGGTTGTAGATTCTCTCGCCTATCTCCATTAGCTTATCTGTAAAATCCAGGCCAGTTACTAAGTTAAGTATGGTTGGGTTAGGTTTGTCGCTAAATCCTAAAACCCTCCTCACTACCGTACATATACCTAGAGAATCAATATATGCTCTCGTATCCTGAATGCTTTTTATTAGCTTACCTTTACCCTTAAGCGCGTATCTATCATACTCTCCACTTAGTAGTTCGGCCCTGATTGACCAGCCACCTACATTATGGCAGGCACCTCTGGAGGAGGTACCATAGACCAGTCCCATCCCATAGAACCCTCTGGGATCGTAGGCAGCGAAGGGCATTCCCTTAACCTGCATCATGTACTGATCTGAGCCAGGAATTTCAGTGGCTATCCCACGAAATCCACGGGCTAGTATCTCACCAATTTTCTTTTTATTGGCTATAAGCTCAATAGCTCCTAATAAAGCCTCAGGACTACCAAAAGTCAACTTCAGTCCCCCAGTATCTTCTTGTGTAATCATTCCTCTCTCATAGAGTTCCATGGCAAAACCAATTATATTACCGGTAGATATCGTATCCATACCATACTCATCACACAGTATGTTAGCAGATAAAATTGCATTAAAGTCTGATACTCCACACATAGCTCCTAGAGTCCCTATGGTTTCATATTCTGGAGCCACTGTCCATCCTTCAAACTTACCAGACTTCACCTGACACACCTGTAGGCAAGCTACGGGACACTTAAAGCAAGCCCGATTTTTGACAAAAAAGTTTTCTTTCATAAACCGGGCATCAATTTTATCAATCTCACTAAACACCGCAGTTTGAAAGTTTCTTACCGGATAACAGCCCAGCTCATTTATCGACTCGGTATAGATTGGTCTTCCATAATCAGCTAAATCTTGGCATGCCTTCCTTACCTCACGAGGCTTAATCCTTTTCTTAAGTTCAGCTAGATTAGCGTAATTTAACCTACCTTGCCCTTTAACCACTATGGCCTTAAGGTTCTTGGAAGTCATAACTACACCAGCGCCTCCCCGGCCGAAGCTTCTGCCATCTACTTTAATGCAGGAAAAGGCTACCTTTCTCTCCGCCGCCGGCCCAACACACATTATTCCAGCTTTGGGGTAGCCAATCTCTTCTTTGAGAATTTTATAAACCTCTCCGGTAGTTTTACCCCAGAGTTTAGTGGCATCTTTAACTTCCACCCTATGGTTATTGATAAAC
>WJOQ01000283.1 GCA_009618505.1 Clostridia bacterium
GCGGGAGATTGCGAGGACTACGCTGTCTTTCTGGCTACCCTTTATAAGGCAGCCGGATACCGCACAGCTATAGTCCTGGTTCCTGGTCATGCTGCCACTCTTCTCTATTTACCTGGATATAAAAAAGCCAATGTTAACCTGAAATTTAATGAAGAGTCAGGCTGGATTTGGGTTGAAGCAACGGGAAGAAATAACCCTCTGGGATGGTACCCTGATAAGGCTATGCAAGAGAAAGCATTCGCTTATGAGATTGAAAGAATAGAGGATTTATCTCCCCAGGCCGAACCGACGGGCGAAATTGCTCAGGTAAAAGGAAAAAGTAGAGCCTGGACAATTTCACCTTTTCTTTCTATCTTACTCATTATGTGGATAGTGCCTATGATAAGTAGAGTTTTCATTATGTTGGCCAGAAGAGGTCGCTAAAGCTAAAAAGTGTAAGAGTGGTCGGGAGGATAAGGATGGGAAAAATGGATAAAGCTATAGAGGTCAGTAATTTAATAAAAGATTACGGAAATCTCAGGGCAATCAAGCAAATTTCTTTCCAGGTGGATAAAGGGGAGATATTCGGACTGATAGGTCCGAACGGTGCCGGAAAAACCACAGCCTTACGAATCATTTCCACCTTGCTCCAGGTAACCTCAGGCAGTGTCAAGATTTTTAGCTATAACCTTACCAAACAGCCTGACAAGGTAAGAGAATGTATCAGCTACCTTCCTGAAGAAGCCGGCGCTTATAAAAACCTTTCTGGACAAGATTACCTGGAGTTTATGGCAGAATTTTACTCGGAGAATAGCCAGGAAAAGAAAAGCGTAGTAAAAAAGGGAGTAGAGATAGCCCAACTGAGTGAGCGAATAAAAGACAAGGTTAGCACCTACAGCAAGGGAATGACCAGAAAACTGCTCCTGGCTCGAGCCCTAATGATAAATCCCCAGCTGGCCATACTAGATGAGCCCACCTCAGGTCTGGACGTAATAAACTCTCAGGCAATCAGAAGACTGATTAGAAGCTTTGCCAAAAATGGCACGACTGTCCTATTATCCTCTCATAATATGCTGGAGGTGGAATTTCTCTGTGATAGGATTGCTTTAATAGACGAAGGAGTAATATTAGAAACCGGTTCTCCCCAGAAATTGAAAGATAAATACCAGGCACAGAACATAGAAGAGGTGTTTATGGAGGTAGTAAAATGAATAACTTCTATAATCTTGTTAAAAAAGAGATGAAGGAACTGATAACCCGGCAAATGATAATTTCCCTCGTTTTTATGGTAGTTATGTTCGCAATGATGGGAAAATTTATCGGGGGAGTGACAGAAGAGGAGAAAAAACCGATAGAGACAGCAATTTTAGACCTCGATAAAACCTTAATTTCACACAATTTCATAGAGAACATGGCCCAACTAGAAAATGTTCGGATAAGTATGATCGATGAAGATAGTATAGAAAAAGCAATAGAGAAAACAAAAGAAAGAGAGGGGAAGGCTCTTCTGGTAGTACCACAGGGATTCGGTAAAGATATTGAAGAGATAAAAGGAGTAGAATTAGAGATATACTCGATAGTAAAAGGACTAAGTATAGGAGAAGTAGTATCCAGCGGTACCCTGGGACAGATAATAAACAACATGAATCGAGAAATGGCTCTCAATTTTATTCAAGAAACCGTAGCTGATAAAAAGGCAGAAGACATAATTCATCCCATAAGAACAAAGGAATTCGTAGTAGTAGGAGAAAAGATTGTCTCCGGTAATCCCGCTATGATAAGAAGTGTCGCTACTTCACAATCGGTTATGATTCCGGTTATCTTGATGATGGTAATTATGTATGCCGGAATAATGGTGATAACCTCAATGGGAATGGAAAAGGAGAATAAAACCCTGGAGACTCTCTTGACCCTGCCCGTAAAAAGAAGATCCATTGTAGCGGGAAAAATGGTAGGAGCAGCCATAGTCGCCCTCATTATGGCCGGAATCTATATGATAGGTTTTAGCTATTATATGTCCTCATTCACTTCTGAAGTAAGCGGACCAGCAACATCTGCCATAAAAGAACTGGGGCTGGTGATGACTCCGACGAGCTATTTGCTTTTAGGAACCTCTCTCTTTTTAGCTATTCTTACCGCTCTTTCCCTATCTATGATTCTGGGATTATTTGTTCAGGATGCGAGAAGTGCTCAAAGCATGAACATGCCCATAGTGCTGCTGGTAATGTTTCCCTTCTTCGTCTTAATGTTCAAGGATCTAGAGAGTCTTCCCCTTGCGCTCAAGGTCATTCTCTATCTCATTCCCTTTTCCCATCCTACTATCGCCGCCAAGGCCCTCATTTTTCATGATTATCTTCCCGTAATAGGAGGGATGGCTTATATGGCTCTATTTGCTGCAGTAGCAATGTATATTTGCGTACGTATATTTAACACTGACAAAATATTAACAGCGCGTTTTTCCTTCCGGAAAGTAAGAAAGAGAGTATAGACAATGCAAATAGTTCATAGTTTATGGATAGAAAAAACGATAAGATGGTAAGTGCTGAGTGGTTAATTGGTGAGTAGTGCTCTCTCTCCTCGGGAGTGAGGGGAAAATTAGCCGATAAACTAATGGGCTAATAGGTCAATGAACATGAAAAGGAGAGAGGAAACGAGTATCGAGCAGCGAGTGACTAGCAACGAGCAGCGAATTTGCTCCAAATTCGCTCCACCTGCCTTTTACTCTCCTTGATACTTTTCTCGTTTTCGATAAGGAAATCAGCCCTCTGAATTTTCTCATCCTGAGAAAACTGAGCCTTTATTATTCCCTCAACTTCCTTTGAGCTGAGGAGGCTGCTTTTTTTTGTCCTCTTTCTTCGAGTTTCATGGGATGCGTTAACCACAATAACTTTGTCTACCAGACTATCCCCACCTGTCTCCAGGAGTATAGCCGCATCTATTATGATTATGCGGGCCTCACTAAAAGTAACTCTTCTCTTTATTTCACTGAATATCAAAGGATGGATAATAGAGTTGAGCTCCTCTAATCTCTTCTTATCCCGAAAAACTATACTCCCCAGTTTTCTTCTTTCGATTCTTCCCTCTTTATCTAGTATGGAACTGCCAAAATTCTTGACAATACTTTCCCTCACTTCTTTTTTTTCAAGAAGACCATGTCCCACTTTGTCTGCATCAATAATCTCTGCTCCTAACTCCTGAAACATTCTGGCTACAGTACTCTTACCAGAACCAATACTTCCGGTAAGACCAAGAACTAGCCGGCTTTCCCAATCTTTTAGAATTTCTTTGGCTTTTCTTAAAGCCCTACCTCGATGACTGATTTTCTCTTTCTCTTTTAAGCTCATTTGAGCAAAGCTCCTGCCAGAGCCTTCAGGTTCAAATAATGGGTCATAACCGAAACCATTGCTACCTATCATCTCAGGAAGGATTGTCCCTTTACAAACTCCCTCCACTACCCTTTCCTTATTGCCCTCACTGATAGCTATGGCACATCTGATAGTTGCCTTG
>WJOQ01000349.1 GCA_009618505.1 Clostridia bacterium
GCTAACTCCATCTACTGCTTTCAGAACACCCTCGTCTAAATAAAAATAGGCTTTAAGGTCATTTACTTCCAATAAGGAACTATCATTTTTCATTGTAAATCCCCTTCTTTTTGTCAAGTGTTACATTCTTTTGCTTGAGGGTTGTTTGCCTTAAATAAAAATCTACATTTTCAAAGGGTTCTCGCGTTGATATTTTTCCAACCGCCTTAGAAGCATATTCATAAAACGCTCAGCATCAACTCTTAGTGCAACCTCTACTCTTGGTAGCCACATCCATCATAAGATCTGGTAACTTTCTAAGTTTTCCCAATCCTTGCTTTTTAGGATGCCACATAGCAAAGCTGTGAGATCGTTCACTAAAGTTACTTCTCATACACTACTCTTCCCTCAACCAGCGTCATAATAACACTTAAACCTTCGTCAAGGATAACTATATCGGCATCCTTTCCTCTTGTTAAGCTCCCCTTTCTATCATTTACGTTTATTACTTTGGCTGGGTTTACGGTAGCCATCTTAATCGCATCCTGTATTGATAAGTCCACAAATTTGACCATATTTCTTACACACCTGTCCAGCGTAGTCACGCTACCGGCAAAGGCATCACGCGTTAAAAGCTTGGCTACAAAGTTTCCCTCCTCTTCTGGGATTTCAAACTCCTCTGCCACATTAGTCTCAACGATGATATCCAATCCCCCCGATGAGTATTTGCCTGGATTTAATCCGGCAGCACATATAGCATCTGTTATAACTGACACCTTGTCTAGACCCTTTGCCTTTATTATCAGCTTTATGAGACTGGGAGGAAGGTGATGTCCGTCGGCAATTACTTCCGTGGTTAGCTCATCCAACAAAAGTGTTGACTCTATGACGCCAGAGATCCTGTATGCATTAATCCTTTTAAGTCCTGACATTCCTGAGTACATATGTGTTACGTGAGTATATCCGGCCTCAATGGCAGTAAGGACCTCTTGGTAGGTTGCGTTGGTATGAGCAATTGAGGCCACAATCTTACGCTTTCTTAGCTCTCGTCCTAATTCCAATCCTCCTTCTAACTCAGGGGCTGCGGAGACTCTGAGAATACAATCACATTCATCCAGAAACCTTAGATATTCCTCTGGCTTTGGATTTTTTATGAACTCTGGATTTTGTGCCCCTTTTTGCTCAATGGAAAAATATGGCCCTTCAATGTGGGCGCCTAAGACCTGTGCCCCAGGTAATGTCCTTTTCTTAGCTAACCCTATGACCTTGACTGCTTTTATTATATCATTCATGGAAGCGGTTGTAGTGGTAACAAGAATGGAAGTTACGCCTCCTTTGGCATGGGCAACTGACATTTTCTCTATGGCTTTCTGTGATCCATCCATGGTATCTGTTCCACCTCCACCGTGAACGTGAATATCGATAAATCCTGGAGCCAAACACTTATCAGCAGCATCTATTACCTTTATTCCTTGAGGAACTTTAACTTCACCCTCTGGGCCAACGCAGGAGATTTTACCATTCTCAACGATCAATACGCCATTATCTATAACTCTCATCGGAGTTATTATCTTTGCATTTTTAAATGCAAGAGTTTCTCTTTCGCACATGTTTTTTCCTTCCAGCATACATATGGGTCTATCTATACTTATTCCTTGAAACTCTGATTGGAGAAATCATCCTTGATTCATCTTGTGTAAATCTGTGTGATCTTGTGCCTCATTTTCAAGTAGCTTAGCTGAATCCTTATCTAAAAATAGAAACGCCTTTTTATGTTTTCTCAATATGGAAGCAGGGTGTTCTGGAGAAATAGTGCCTTCAAGGCAATCTTTGACGGCTTGTGCTTTACGGGCATCGGGAACAATACAGATTATACTCTTTGACTTCATAATTTGCTTGATAGACATCGAAATCGCTCTATACGGTACCTCCCTGAGGCTATTAAACCATCCTTCACCGAGTTGTTGTCTCCTGCAGGCTTCATCAAGTTCAACTACAATATATGGCTTTTCAGTGTTAAAATCCGCTGGAGGATCATTGAAGGCTAAATGTCCATTCTCACCAATTCCCACAAAGGAAATATCAATTTCTTTCTTTCTAATAATTTTATTCAATCGTTTGCATTCTGACTCTGGGTCTTCAGCGTCTCCCTTAATTAAATAAACAGCTCCAGGATGTACCTTGTTAATTAATCTTTCCTTCAAATACTTTCTGAAACTTGCAGGATGATCTTCTGGGATACCTATATATTCATCTAAGTGAAACATTGTTGTCTTTGACCAATCAATTGAAGGCAAAGTGATAAGAGCCTCTAAAAACTCAAATTGAGATGCCCCGGTAGCTGCCACAAAAACTGCCTCACCTTTTTCCTTTATCGTCCTTCTCAGTATTCTTGCTGCTTGTTTAGCAACGGCTTTTCCCATTTCTTGCTTAATTTCAAATATTTTTATTTCAACCATTATTAACTCATCTTTTCTCGACAATTTGAGTTATCCTTATCAGCTCACTGTATTTCTCCTCTGCTACTGTCCTGGATCCAGCTTTAATTTCCTTCTCAACTGGACCTCTTTTAATTGCTGATAACATAAGTTGTTTAGGATTCATAACGTAAATAATCTCCTCTCATATAATCAACCAGTTAATTTTGTTGTTATTCCCATATTTCATGTAAAACACGCCCCTCCGCATTCTTAGGTATGGGAATGGACATAGCGTAAGCCATCGTGGGAGCAATATCCACAAGATTTATGGGTTTAGGATTGATGACACTCTGACGGATTCCTGGCCCCTTTATTATAGTTACTGCCCGCATAGATCCATATCTTCCCCGACTGGTATGAAAGTTACCGTGGTGGCCACCCTTAAACCAGGCCTTAGCAAAATAAATCACATCTCCTACGTTCTCCCCCCATAGCCCAAAAGCCTCTGCATCCTCTCTTCTTAAAACAATTTGAGCATATTTATCGTGGGGATTATTGGAAGGAGCAGCCGACTCAATTATTCTAACAATTTCATGGCAAAGGCTATCATAGTCCTTTACATCAACAATTCCATTTGGTTGTCTTCCCTTAAGGTTAATCCAGATAAAGTTTCCTGATTCAAAGGCCTTGGTTTTCGTCCAATCAACCACAAAGGCTTTGCCTGTTCCTGCACCTGTTTGCATGGAATCCTCAATGAGAACTTGTTTTTCCTCATAAAAAAGCAATCCATGCTTAGCAAGCAATCTGTTAATATCTATTATGTCTGGTCGATGTTCAATATATCCATGGTCTGAGACTATCACCACCAGAGCATCATCTCTTACCTCTTTGAGAATCTCACCGACGTAGGCATCCGAAAGCATATAGGCGGTCTCAATCATCTCACTTCCCTTTTCATGAAAGGGGTCTTCTGGCTTTAAGCAATCAAAAAAAGAATGATTGGTAAGGTCAATGGCATGAAATTGAGTCATAAATAGATGCCATTCGTATCTTGACATAAGGTATTGAGCGGCTTTACTCAGCCACTGTCCTTGATAGCCAAACTCATCGACAAAATAATCAGCCTGCTGGGGACGTTCCATCCACCGACCAGGAACTGGCATACCAGCAATTGGCTGATAAGGTCCAATTTCTCTTACCAATTCAGGGCCCAGGGATTCCGGAAATGTCCAGCCCGAAGGAGGAAAAACCATACTTTGATAAAGCCTTATTTTACTTGCATTAGGGGCTAAAAAATAAAGTTTGAATCGAAATATGCCCTCTTTTTCTTCCCCTGAGGTCTGAAAACTTTCTCTAATCCAGGGGCTGAACTCTCCCACCTTAATTTGCCCCCATTTTTCTTTCATGCTTTTTGTCGGAGAAATAACCACTGAATTGTAACCACTGCCATTTCCATCATTGATTAGTAAGAGGTAAAATCTCTTTGGCTGGCCATCAATTGGACTCATTTGAAGCTCAGCTTCAAGAGGTGTGAGTTTTGTTTCTGGGATATCTGGCCAATTTTTAGCCGGACGAAGTTTAACCTGGAAGGAAAGGGCACATTTTCTTCCCGGAGCCTTTGTTCCCCCAAATATCCAGGGAATTTCATTATATTCATCAGTATAAAGCGTTTTAGGACAAATGGCGAAAATGCTACAATCAGGATCAGCATAGCCTGCTACCTGGATCCCTTTCCTTATTGTAGGAGGCCAGGAGGTAGTATATTTAAGGAGGAGGGGCCTTTTCCCCACTCGTTCAACAACATCCCAGATGTGCTCCACCTTGCAATGTCTGGAGGAAAATCCACTGGTGTATTCCTCAAGACGCCCCCGAGGATTAATCATGGCCATAGAGGTTACTCCATGAGTGCCAGCATAAGCTCCAGTAGAAATTGTATTCCAATTCACTGAAGTCGCTGGAGGAAGGGCACAAAGTGCCTCAGTGGTAAATCCTTCTCTCATCAATTTGGTTAAATTTGGCAGCGTCCCTTTCTTTGAATACTTTTGTATCATATCCAGCGTAGCTGCATCAAGACCGATTAGAACAACTTTTTTGATTTTGTGTTTCATCAAATTTACCTCCTCGTTTTAAGCTCACAGAAGCATTAATACTGTCTAATTTCTCCCGCTATCAGCGACAAAAATTCAGAGGCTTTCTATATATATTTACCCTAAACATCAACTTCTATTATGTTTATCGAATGAGCAGGGAGTCGGACTATTGGCTTTTTAGATAAATTCTCAATGCTCTTTTCAGTAATTGCTATTTCATGCGGGCGGTCAACGTCGTTATAAGCTAAGATATCAGAATGTATCAATTGATAAATCTGCACCGCTCCCAATAAGGGAAAATTCCGTAGCTTAATCTCACAATCGATACCTTTGTCTTTATGCTTATTTATCGCTGCTATAAATAACTTCTGCCGATGCTTATCCCAGGTTACAGATACATCTAAATATTTTACCTTAACTTTTTCCTTATCCACATCGCATTTGTATTCCTCCGATTCTATCAGTGCATCCAGAGCTATCTCGCCACTATGGCTAGTATACATCTTAAACACATGGTATTGGGGCCTTAGCACTATTCCTTTATCATAAACAAAAATCACACCTCGCATGTTGGTTGCGGGAGAGTAGTTAGCCATCGTAACCACTTTACACATTCGCTGAAAGGAATTTAGAACAGAAGCAGTGACCAGGGCATTCTGTAAATTATAGTACTTATTGTTATCATTTTCTCGAGGGTCCTCGTCAGGCGCCGTCTCTCTATAGTGGAGCCAGTCAAGGAAATTCCATTCGTCCCAGGCAATTTTTATCTCATTGTTTACAGAATTCATGCCTGCATTAATTACTCCCTTTAATACCCTGGTTCGATTTTCTACCACCTGAGAAACTGCCATAGCTGTATAGTAGTCTCTGGATAGGTGTGAATAGTATCCGTGGATACAAATATAATCAATATATTTACCTACCTGTTTTATTACCTCGTAGTTCCAATCTGGATCATCTGCCCCTGTGGCTATGAGCTTGATATTCGGATCCGGCCGTCTTCCTTTTATAGTCTTGGCAAATTCCTTGGCTGCTTTAGCATAATCTACTGCTGATTTGTGCCCTATTTGCCATTCGCCATAAATCTCGTTGCCAAGCCCCCAATACTTAACTCCATAAGGCTCCTTATTGCCGTACTTTTCTCTTAGCTTCGCATAATAAGTATCCTTGCGATTACAGTATTCTACCCACTCTATGGCTTCGTCAATAGTGCCAGTACCCATATTGAGACATATGTAAGGTTTGGCACCTATTCTCTGGCAGAACTGTATAAACTCATCAGTTCCAAACAAATTGCTTTCTTTTACCTGCCAAACCGGATCATACGTAGCTGCTCTACCTTCTTTCGGTCCTATCCCATTTTTCCAATGATAAGCAGAAGCGAAATTCCCTCCTGGCCATCTAATAATGGGAGGCTTTATATCTTTAAGAGCTACCATAACATCTTCACGAAATCCATTTTCATCTGACAAATCCGATTGCTCATCATAAATTCCGCCATAGATGCATCTACTCATATGTTCCATAAAATATCCGTAAATATTAGGGTTCACTTTTCCTATCGCTCTTCTCGAATCAATTTCCATCTTAAAAGCCATGATTTACCTCCCTCTCGTTTATTTAATTTTACAAGAGCTCACTAATTCTTTTAAATCTCCAGGCCTCCTTTTAATCCTCGTATGAATATCTTTACCATAAAGGCGAATACGATAATTAATGGGAAGGAGGCTAGGGCGTATCCTGCAAATAGTACACCATATGAGGCATAGAAAGCTCCCCGGAAAGCAAGTAATCCTACGGAAAGTGGCTTTAACTGTTTATCACTAATAACCAGTAAGGGCCACATAATATCATTCCAGGTAAATAAAAGATCCACTATAGCTACAGTGCCTAAAGCAGGTAAGGCTAAAGGAAAAGCCATCTTTAAAAATATGGTATGTTCTCTTGCCCCCTCGAGTCTGGCCGCCTCAAATATCTCCTTGGGTTGAGCAGCGAATGCTGTCCTTAATATGAGAGTTCCGATGACCACACTCTGAGCTGACCAATGAGCTAGTAATGCTTGGGGCTGATTCATCCAATTTAATGTATACATTATGGAGTAAAGAGGAATAAAGAGGAGAACCTCGGGAATCATCTGTAGGGCCAATATAGAAAAAAAGAGGGCTTCCTTGCCAGGAAAATCGTAGCGGGCAAACGCATAACCAGCCAGAGCAGATATCATAACCACAATAGCCATATTACAACCAGAATAGAATGCGCTATTTAATATATACTTACCAACTAGCTCAAGGACGGGGATATAATTTTCAAAATGTAGGGGTAGAGTGGGAGTCCAGAAATTAAGGTAGAATTGTTGGTTGCTCTTAAAAGAAGTCATAATTATAAAGAAAAGGGGATAAAAAGTGAGGAAACCTAAAAGAAGTAGACCTACATATTTTGGTATATTAGGAATAGTTCTTTGCCGGAAATTAATTTTCATTTTTTTCTCCTCAAGCCTTTGGTTTAATAAATTTGGTAGTGATATAGGTAAGGAAAAGGATGATCAGGAGTAAAATGACTCCCATAGCACTAGCATATCCAAAACGCATGTAATAGAAAGCTGTTTTATAAATGTATAGCCCTGGAACCTCGGTAACACTACCAGGTCCACCTTGAGTCATAACAAAAAAAAGAGCAAAAGCGCGCATATTACCCATGATGATTAAAATAATACAAAGTCTAATTGCTCCCATAACCATAGGTATATCCATATGAAAAATCCGCTTCCAGATAGAAGCACCATCGAGCCTTGAAGCTTCGAGAACCGAGGTGGGAATATCCTGGAGTTTTGATATGAGGATTAAAAAATTGAGGCTAGAAACATAGGGAAAAAATATAAGAAGTAAGCACCAGAGAGCGGTTCCATGCTCCCCCAACCAGGCATGAGTAAGTTCTTCCCATCCAATCCCAATCAAAAAATTGTTTAAAATACCGATTTGGGGATTAAAGAAAAATTTCCAGTAAAGAAAAGTTACCATAAACGGAACCACCATAGGGATAACATAGGCCACCTTCCATATATATCGTCCCCGCTCAGTTCTCAAATTAAAGACAAGTTCAGCCCCCACAAAAGCCAGGGGAATTACCAGTAATATTCTTCCTGCTGTATATTTAAGAATATTTACCATAGAGACCCAGAAAATCTCATCCTTAAAAATATCCATATAATTAGCCAGACCTACAAATCTGCTCGTTATCCCTGGCCTCCAGAAAAAAAATGAATAGTAAACAGCGGAAATCACGGCATAATAACGAAAAATTATCAGTAAAGCGAATATTGGTATCAAAAATAAGTAAGGGGTGAGGATAATTTTCTTCCTGTGTAATTTTCTTGCTCCCATCTCCATAACTTGCTCCTTGAAAAATTAGACAAGCCCCGCTCCGGACTTGACGAGCTACTATAAAAAATTGCCCCTCAGGCATTAATGTCTAAGGGGCAAAACTAAATATTCACCTTTACTTACACCATTCCCATTTGTGCTCGCCTGCCAACACTTTTACAGCATCATCTAGAATTTTTTGGAATTTCGTTTGAGCCTCTTTTACACTAATCTGACCACCTATGTAATCCTGCGTGACCCTAAGCCACTCATCACCTGCCTTTGGACCTAAACGAGTGGTGTAATCTTGAAATAGACGCGTCTTATATCCGAACACAGGCATAAAGGGAGCCAGCTCTGGATTGATTTTAGCTCCTTGTATTTTGGTCAGAGCCGGGAAGGCATAAGCCGCCCTACCAAAGTGATCTGCTGTAGTCCAGAACTTGAGAAAATCTATACATTCCTCTACTATCCCCTTGTCCTCAGCTACTGTGGTGATTCCGAAGCCATCATTAGGAGGAGCACCACCTGTTATGTATATTTCTCCGGTGGCATATTCACTTATCTCTTTTGTTACTGCGGGTACCTGCACCACACCAAAATCACATACCCCAGCTGCTGCCTCTTTGATAGGTGTCAGACTAAATAGCCCGTAATAACCAAGAAGAATCTTTTCCATGCCGAAAAGAGAGTAGGCCTCATCTCTGCTCAAAGTAGCATACCCTGCCACCCAGGTCTCTGACAAGTCTTTTATCACTTTTAGATACTCCGCAAATCTGGGGTCTAAGGCGTTGAACTTTTTATCATAAATAGCTTTTGCCAGTTCCTCAGGGCCTAATATTCTCCAGGTTTTCCATGCGCCAGCGTAATTTTCAGAAATCTCTGGCAAAAGCATATCTTCTCCTCTATCGGCGAAGAAAGCGGTCAAGACAACACTCTCTATCCATCTATAGGATGAGCCAGAAGACATGTATATACCGACTCCGTTCCCTGCATTTTTCAATTTTCTACCAGTGTTAAGAAAATCTGTCCAGGTCGGCCAATCGACAGTTAACCCCATTTCCTTGAATTTATCCTTATTGTAATAGAGGGTACAGCCACCGACCATTGTCAATGGTATTTCATATAGATGACCGTCGGGGTGTTTTACGCCTTCCCACATCCATTGAGGAAGGATATCGGCCCACACATCATGGCCCAGATATCCCTTGGGTATATAGGGATTTTCCTCCTTTAGATATTCATCCAGACGAACCCACCATCCTTTTTGCATCATCCTCTGTGCACGAAGATTATAGACAAACTCAGGAGCATCCCTTACGGCCATTTTGGTGGTAAACCAGGTGTAAAAATCTCCAATGGGCATGTAATCTCCCACTATCAGAGTAACATTAGGGTGGAGCCTCATATACTCATTCATTATCTCCTCTGTTACTGCGGCTACTTCTGCTCTGGTTTCAGGATGATACCATTCGTCAGTCTGCATGCGGATAGTAATTTTTTCTTCCCCCGCTGCTGCTTGGATGAAAACAGCAGTTACACATAGTGACATTACTAACAAACTTGCTAAAACACAAGTTATTTTTTTCCTTTTCATTTTTTTTATCTCCTTTAACTTATTTTGTTTCAATCTTTTATAAAATCTCCCAATCTCAAAGAATTGTAGCTAAGTAGTATCATCACCTCTCTTTCCGCTACTAAGATTTTTTCTTTGATAATTAGGAGTTACGTTTATCCTCCGTTTAATTCTTTGAGAAGCTTCTCTAAATATTCTTTCTCTTCTTGGAAAACCCTCATTTTCCTAAGCTAATGGGCCTATTTATTTGCCTCTCATCTCCCCTGGTCCTATTTTTAGCTTCTTAATCTTATTATAAATTACCTAATTTTTTCTGAGGTAGCAATCCACCAATCCTTCCCACCTGCCTAATTATATCCTCAAGCCTATCCTGCTGTTTACTGTCAAATGAAGCTCGCAAAATGACAGCCAGGGCATTCCTTATTTCGGCTGTTTTCTCGTTATTTATGTAGGCCATTCAAAGATCCTTCCCTTAGCCCTCCGTATTTCTTTTCCAAGGATTCTGGTAGCAACCAAGCCTTTATTTCCTTTTCTGTAATCTCAAAAGAGTTTCCCCAACCAGCTACGAATTGCTGTTTGAACTCTTGATAGAAAGCCTCTGCTACACTTTTACCCATACAGTCCGTTAGAATTGACAATGCTGTATCTGCTGGTCCCGACCCAGAATATCCCCAATTAAACCCATCAGGGGAATGTCGAACTATATGTGGCAGGGGATAGCCTTCGTGTTGCTTATCAACCATAATGACTTGACCACCAACTCCTCCATCAACTAACTTGCCTCTGTATGTTTTCATTGCTTTTTACCTCCCTCAGCCCCGCCTTGGTAAGACTTTGTTGATACATTTTTTTTGAACGTTCAGTTCCATATACAGGATTGCCCTCTTTATCAATAAAAAACGACAGGGGTAGTAAATCTTTCCATCCTGCTAATTCTCTTATAGTTGGTAAGTCTATGTTACCAATAAAGCTCCCGTGTGGACCAAGCTGGTGCCAAATAATCCTTTGCTCCCTCCGAGCAAAGGAGCCTGCGGACCAGACCGTCAGGGCACGGGATTGTCCGCGGACGCAGGATGATATTCTCCCTGATATTCCCATAGACTCCTTTGCAAAGTAATAAAAAAAGGACAGGCAACACATAAAAGCATTACCTATCCTTTGAAGTTTACCTTTTTGGGGGAAGAGATCTAACTTAATTTTTCTCTCCTTACCAGTTAAATTTTAGCCT
>WJOQ01000223.1 GCA_009618505.1 Clostridia bacterium
AGAGCAGGGTCCGTTAAGAGGAGTGATTCAGATTCGGCGCTCTTTCTTAGGAGATACAAAACTAAATGTTTTCTGGGATGCTCCTGCCCGGGATTATCCTTCTTCCTTTTTTGTCCAGGATATAATATTATATGAGGGTATCCCTCGCATAGATTTTGTAACTCAGGTGGACTGGTGGGAGGATAACAAACTTCTTAAGGTTGCTTTTCCAGTGGCAGTTAAAGCTAAATATGCTACCTACGAAATTCCTTTTGGTAGTATTCTGCGTCCCACTGCAGAGAGCAGTAACTGGGAGAAGGCTCGCTTTGAAGTGCCTGCCCTGCGCTGGGCCGACCTATCCCAGAATGATTATGGAGTAGCCCTTATCAATAACTCAAAGCATGGGTACGATATCCATGCTAATACGATTCGTCTGACATTACTGAGGTCGCCTGCTTCTGATAGACCTAAATCTGCTTCTGCCCCTGATCCTTTTGCGGATAGAGGAAGACACACTATACGATATTCTTTAGTTCCTCATTCGGATAACTGGAAAGAGGCTCTTGTGTATAGAAGAGCTTATGAGTTTAACTTTAGTCCTTACATCAAATTTGCTGAAATACAACAAAAAGGTAAGAATGGAACGAGAGAGGAAAGCTTTATAAAAATAAAACCAGATAATGTGGTATTGACTGCTTTTAAACAGTGCGAAGAAGAGCCTGAATGTTTTATTCTGAGAGTTTATGAGGCTTGGGGACAAAAAAGTACAGTTAAGATACAGCTTCCTCTAAAACCTAAAAGAGTATTTAAGGCAGACTTAATAGAGAAACGAAAGGAGGAAATTGAGCTAGATGAGGAGAATGAAATAAACGTAGACATTGGAGCTTACCAGATTCTCACCTTAAAAATCTACCCCGAATTATCATAGAGGACACGGAAGGGATAAATAATTTAGAAGAAATATTATCTGCAAAGGGTATAGATGTTACTTTCATTGGGCCATATGATCTTTCCCAATCGTTAGGCGTTCCCGGGCAAGTTGA
The DNA here is from genome assembly GCA_009618505.1 of Clostridia bacterium. Next base: position 1,023 of record WJOQ01000223.1, read on the forward strand.
TCATCCAAGAGTAATTAAAGAAATGGAGCATATAGTTGCGATTTCTAAAGAGGCAAAGGTAGTTGTAGGGACCTTCGTGGATGATATAGACTTAGTTAAGAAATGGATAGAAAGAGGAGTTCAATGTATATCATTTTCTGTAGATGTAAGTATCCTTTATGAAGCAAGCAGACGTATCGTGAAGGAATTATCTAAGATTCATAACTAATACGGAAAATTATTTAGCACAATGGGCAAAGGAGATTAGAGTGTCTATGGCTAATAGAAGACCAATAGTAGTGGTAACTGATTGCGATCACTCTTCCCTGGAGCTGGAGAGAAAGGTGTTAGATGAAATTAGTCCAGAATTTGTAGTGGCTCATTGCACTACAGAAGAGGAAGTCATAGAAGCCGCCAGACCGCCCGCCAGTTCCAGAGGAGCACTAGCTCTTTAGAAAGCCGGGTGCGGCCCCAGGAGGGATTAGCCTTGATCATTTCTCGAATAAACTCGATATCTTCAGGACTTACTTCTCGTCCCTGAATAATCATGGTTTTTTCCATGGTTTAATCATAGCATAAAAAGAAAAAGTGAGTCCAGCCCTAACCCTGAGAAAAGAATCGAGAATTTTCAGGATTCGGTTAAGCTGTGCATCCAAGTTAATACGGACTGCCTGAATGTTTAAAGATTACGCTCAGGTGGGTTAAACCCAAAAATACAGAGGGAGGAGTTCTTAAACGACCTCATAAAGAGATTAATCTTGTTGTAATTTCTCACAAAATGTGTACTGTAGGGTGGAGTTTAAAGAGGATAAAAAATGATGAATCACTCATCAATAGCAGGAGTGGTATCTTTTAGTGATCCGAGGAAAAGTAAATTAGACAGAGAAAATAAAGAATATATACGGATGGGTATTCGTAACGTTGCTAGGGCTGTAAAGAAGGTCTTAAGGAGGAAGAATACTTTAATTTAAAACTTTAGGGGAGTAGTAAGCCAAGTGAGCGTTGAGGGGGAATGTTTTCCCCTCAAGGAAAAGTCTAATAAAGATGAGAGAGGGATAGATGAGGATTGGAGTAACTTTTTCGGTTGGTCTTGAACAGTATGCTCAGAAAATGCAAAAGGAATTATCAGCTAAAGGTCACGCGGTAAGCATTAGTTCTTTCAACATTGTGCCAACCGATGAAGAACTGGGCAGATTTATAAAAGACGCCGAAGTTTATGTTGCAGGAGGTATTGAAAAAATCACTGCCAAAGTCATAAATTCTGCCCGAAACCTTCGTGTAATCATGAAATTTGGGGCAGGTTATGACAATGTAGATCTATTTGCTGCCACCCGAAGAAAGGTCTGGGTCACAAACGTTCCAGGAGAAAATGCAGATTCGGTTGCTGAACTTACGCTAGCATTAATGTTAGCCCTTGCTCGTCGTATTCCCTTCTGTCATAGCCTTGTGCAACAGGGAGGGTGGAAAATAATAGCAGGTCAAGAATTGAAGGCAAAAACTCTAGGAATTATAGGATTGGGAGCAATCGGTAAGTCTGTAGTTAAAAAAGTTCAAGGGTTGGAAATGAATGTTATAGGGTATGACATAAAACGGGATAAAGAATTTTCAAATCAATGGAATGTGAAGTACCATTCGCTGGAGAATCTACTCAGAACTTCAGATTTTATTAGTGTTCATTTACCTCTTACCGAGCAGACAAAAAAGTTAATTTCCTCTCGAGAGTTATCGATCATGAAAGAAAACGCGTATCTTATCAATACCTCAAGAGGGGGGGGGTGATAGATGAAGAAGCACTTATAGAGGCGTTGGAAGAAAGGAAAATAGCAGGAGCAGGACTTGACGTATTGTCGGCAGAACCGCCTCGAAGCTGTGAACTGCAAAGAATAAACAATATTGTCCTTACTCCACACATCGGAGGAAATACCCATGAGGCTATCAGCAGGATCAGTAAAACCGTCGTTGAGAATATATCAAGAATCCAGAAGGGAAAGAAGCCACTCAATATCGTCAATTAGTTTTTTATAGTGTGTCCATTCTCGGGTAAAAGATGTGAAATTCAATAAAAGAAGAAGGAGTGATCCAAATGTCCATGTCGCCAAAGGAGCTGAAAGAGAGGACAAAAGGAGTACTGCACTTAGTAATGACTCCTTTTGATGAAAATGAAGAGCTTGATGAGAAGGCTCTTAGGAAATCGGTAAGATATGTACTGGATAAACTCAAAGGTGAAGATGCTGTTTTCATTCCTACCGGAAGCACAGGTGAGTTCTATGCCATGAATGATGAGGAGTGCAAGAGAGTAGTAAAGATTACAGTTGAGGAAGTAAATGGCAGGTTCCCTGTAATATCAGGGACAGGGCGGGCTGGAACAAAGCTATCTATTGAGATGAGCAGGTTCGCTCAAGATGTAGGAGCAGATGGGGTAATGGTTGTTCTTCCTTACTATCATCTTCTCACAAAAGAGGGTATTTATAGACACTATAAAAGGATTGCAGAGAGCATAGATATCGGAATTATGGTTTATAACAATCCGGTAGCTAGCAAGCTGTGGATACCACCAGATCTTATGGCTAGACTCTCGAAGATAGAGAATATTGTAGCTGACAAGGAAAATACAGCTAACGCAGTGGCCTACTACTGGATGCAAAAAGCGGTGGATCCTAAGGATATGGTTATAGTATGTGGTCTAGGTCAACTCATGTATCCATTTGAAGCTCTTTTTGGATGCCCAGGTTATGTTACTGAGCTGGCTAACTTTGCTCCAGACATTGCCACAGGTCTATATAAAGTCGCCATGCAAAAAGATTTCAGTAAATTAACCGAGCTAATGGATAAAATAGCACCCTACCATCAGTTCATAAGTAAAATTGCACAAAAACGTGGTGCACTGCCTACTGCACTATCACCCCACATCGCAATAGCTGAGCTTCCTCTTTATCAAAGTGTATGCAAAGAAGCAATGAATTTGATAGGACTTCCAGGGGGCAGGGTAAGAGATCCAATGGAAAATATAACAGCTGAGGAGAAACAGGAGCTACGAGGTATCTTGAAAGAGCTAGGCGTGTTATAGGACAGAGCCCCCCCCAAAAAAGAGTTCTCTCGGATAAAGAAAGTGAAAAAATAAGAACCAGGAATATAAGATTAAGAGGGGTTTCTCTATGAACAAAGAAAGTATCTGTTTTATGGTGGGGCATGCTCATATTGATGCTGCATGGCTCTGGCCAGTGAGCGAAACAGTAGAAGTTTGTCGTTCTACCTTTTCCTCAGTTCTACAAGTCATGAAAAAATATCCTCATTTTTGCTTCAGTCAAAGTAGTGCTCAGTATTATGAGTGGATAGAGAAGAGGTATCCTGAGATTTTTGAACAGATAAAAAAGCGAGTTAAAGAAGGAAAATGGGAAATAGTTGGCGGGATGTGGATAGAGTCAGACTGTAATTTGCCCTCTGGAGAATCCCTTGTTCGTCAAATACTTTACGGAAAACGATATTTTTTGAATAAGTTTGGCGTAGATGTGAAAATAGGGTGGCTTCCTGATACCTTTGGTTTTTGTTGGACCTTGCCCCAAATTTTCAAAAAATGTGGGATAGATTATTTTGTGACCTCTAAGTTGAGCTGGCAAACTACACTACTTTTTCCCTATAGCAGTTTTTGGTGGCGGGCTCCTGATGGCTCGCGAGTTCTTGCTTGTCAAACCATTGGCCCTTATAATCATACTTCCCTAGAAAGATTACTAAAGGAATTAAACTTGCTAAGGAAATATCAAGGGATAAATTGCCTTCTATTTCTTTACGGATGCGGAGATCATGGAGGGGGACCGACTTCAGAGCTTATAGAAACAATCCTTGATTTTCGCTCCCAACATAGCGAGTCTGAAATTTTATTCTCCCGGGCAGATGATTATTTTCATAAATTAGAAAAGATTAATCAAGAAGGAAAGACCCTGCCTGTGGTAAATGATGAGCTTTATCTCAAAACTCACCGGGGAACTTATACGACTCAGGCGGGGATAAAGTTAAACAATAGAGAGGGAGAGCGTTTATTGGTAAATGTAGAAAAATTTGCCTGTCTGGCGGAAAAATATGGATCTAAATATCCTCAAGAAGAACTTGAAGAGGCCTGGAAGAAACTCCTCTTTAATCAATTTCACGATATTTTAGCGGGTGCATGTATATCAGAAGTTTATGAAAGCTCGGAAAGAGAATATGCAGAGATATTTAAAGTGGGAGAAAAAAGCCTTTCTTCTTCTTTAAAGCAAATAGCTAAAAATATTGATACCCAAGGTGTGGGATACTCTATTTTGGTGTTTAATCCTCTTTCCTGGGAAAGAGATGGTTTGGTAGAGGTAGAATTATCTTCCCTGGGTAATCCAGAATTTGTTCGTATTTTAGACGAACAAGGAAGGATAATTCCTTACCAAATTATGGAAAAGGGAGAAGCAAAAAACCTTGTTTTCCTTGCTCGCAATGTTTCCTCTCTGGGGCATAAAGAATATAAGATAATTCCTGTTACAGAAAAGAAGTGCTTCTCAACAGATGTCACGGCTATATGCAAAAAAGATACCCTGCAATTAGAGAATGAATTTTACAGAGTATCTGTTGGAGTGAAATCCGGTCTATTAACCAGCATCTATGATAAGTTTAATGAAAAAGAGGTATTAGATAATTCTAAAAGGGGTGGAGTGTTTCAAATATACGAGGACTTTTGCCTTAAAGAAAGTGCTTGGAACATTTGGTTAGGCGCATTAAATGAGCTGGATAAGGCGGATGGGGTAAGTATTGTAGAAGAAGGACCGACTAGAGTTTCAGTCCGTATAAGACACATATATAAACAGGAAGGAAGACCTAATTCAATTTTCGTCCAAGAAGTGAGGCTATACTCTGACATGCCTCTTGTTGAATTTAAAGTGGATGTCGACTGGCACGCTCAGCATAGAACAGCTAAGGTAGCTTTCCCCTTAAACCTGTATGCTGATGAGGCCACTTATGATATTCCTTACGGGAGTATCGAAAGGAAAAATTCCACCTCTTCTCAGGCAAATCCCACGGATCGAGCAAAGTGGGAGGTTTCGGGCTTAAAGTGGATGGACTACACTGATAAGGGAAAAAATTATGGAGTTAGTCTCCTTAGCGAATGTAAATATGGATTTGACGTTAAAGATAACCTTATAAGAATGACCCTTCTTAGAAGTCCTGACTATCCAGATCCCTCGATGATGGGCCTTTCAGAGCTACCCCCCCTGCTTGAGGATCAAGGAAGACATACTTTTGCTTATGCTCTTTATCCTCATAAAGGAAGTTGGAAACAGGCGCATTCAATTGGAAAAGGGTACGAGTTTAATTACCCTCCCCTTGTCCTTACCGAGCCCCCTCATAAGGGAAGTTTACCCAAGAGTTTTTCCTTTGTTAAAGTTTACCCGGAGGATGTAATTCTGGAGACAATCAAGAAAGCTGAGGATTCCGAATCCTTCATTTTAAGGTTCTATGAGACAATCGGCAAAAGAACTCAGACTGAAATTCTTTTCTCAGAGCCTATTTTGGAAGCATGGGAGACAGATATGATGGAAAGGAAAATCTCAAAACTGCCTATTCAAGGCAAATTATTACGAGTTAAATTAGGAGCTTGTGAGATAAAGACGATCCAAATTTATAAATAGAAAGAACCCTTCTATGGAATTCAAAGGCAAGCGTTCAATATTTTATACTAATAACATAAAAACCTACCCTATTTTTTTTGTGGCGAAACAAGGTGAAAATTAACTCCTTTATAAAATTGGACGAAGTTTTGAAGGATGCCAAAGAATATTAAGGAGGACTCAAGTAATGGCAAAGATAACAGATATCCTTTTTAACCTGGATAAAAGAGAAGAAATCATACGAAAGGAGGTAGAGGAACATCTATCTGATTTTGAGGTAGCAGATACTAAGGACCATATAGTTGCCACATATTTCATTCATACCATAGAAAGTACAAATATAGAGAAATCTGCTCAGGAAATAGCTCGCCTTCAAACATCAGGTGAGAAATATATCGGAAATGGAACAAGGTTGCAAAAGAGCACAGGCTACTTCCTTGACTTCATCCCTTTTAATAGCGAAAAGACAGTTGGGCTGGTAAGGATTGCCTTTCCTGTGGTGAATATATGGGATACAAAGTATAGCACAATTTACTCCTCAGAGATTCTACATATTGTTGCTGGCGCTGTACAATTTGATTTTCCCAAGAATATTGACATCAAGTTGGTTGATACATCCATGTCTGAAGAAATTATATCTGCATTTCCAGGTCCTGCTTTTGGCCCTGAGGGACTAAGGAAAATAGCCCAGTACGGATCAGGAATTTCCTTTGGGACAATTGGCAAGCCCAAGACAGGGCTCACGGCTGATGAATATGCTCTCGTTATAGCTGAGGCAGCTAAGAATCCACTCTTTTTATTTGTGAAGGATGATGAGAATTATGGTGTATGGTATAAGGATTGTCCGCTTGATGAGAGAGTGAAAAAGGTAAATAAGGCTATAAAAAAGGCAAATGAGATAAGGAGGAAAGGAGAGATAATATATGCCCCGCATATAGGGAATTCCGTACAAAATCTTAAGGAGAATATAGATATTGCCCTGGATAATGGTGCCACTGCCATAATGTTTAGTGAAATTCATGGAAGAGGAGGAGTAAGATTAGCCAGAGATTATATGATAAAGACAAAAAGAGAGGTTCCTATCTATGGACACAATGGAGGTATAACTCCTTTAACAAGAGTCATATACAGAGAAATTCTTGATATGTTTGCCAGGCTAGATGGTATCGATATAAGACAGACAGGCCCTGTGGGAACTCATAAGCTTCCTCTTTTGAAACCCTATGGACGGGAATGGGAGGCATCGGAGAGAGTGCTTACAAAACCCTTGGGTAAGCATAAGCCTGTTATGGTAGCCAGAGCAGGAGGTCTTGATCAGGGCAATATCATATTAAATCTTCACGATATAAAGAAAAGAGCCTACGATGAGAGTAATTTCCTTATGCTAGCCGGCTCAGCAATTAATGAGTGGAAAGATGAGACGGGAAAGTATAATCCTAAAGGTGGTGTAATGGCAATGGAACAGGCAATCGAAATTTATGAGAACTATAGTTTTGATCCTGAGCCTCGCTCAACGCATGTTGAGCGCCTGCACGATCGTGCAAAACAATTGGGATACAAAGAGTTAGTATTGGCTCTAAAGCAACGCTACCCGGAAAAGAACCTTTGAATAAGGAGAAGAAATGTCACTGAGAGATGATATCTCATTAGCTGGTTTAGTAAGAGCAACCCAGAGGTTAGCTGAAGAAGGAGATAGGATAACTTACCTTGGAATTTACCCCATGTCAGAGGAGCTTATAAGGGCACCTATTGAATTAGCATTGGAATATGACTTCCCCGTTCTCTTTGTTGCAAGCAGAAATCAAGTTAGCGAGGATGAAGGAGGAAGCTATGTAATGGGTTTGACCCCTGAAGGCTTTATCCAGAAGATCCTTGAGGTGGAGAACTCACTTGGGTTGGATAGCGAATCCTCACCTGACTATTTGCGTTTCGTAGGTATTGATCATTGTGGTCCCTGGTATAAGGAGAGAGAAAAAAAGCTCGACGAAGAGAGGGCGATTAAACCAGCAAAATGCACTCTCATTGCCTGTCTAGAAGCAGGCTATTCTGGATTTCATATTGATTGTTCATTCAAACCACCTTCATCGGTTGAAGTGAATGAAGAAAAGATGATTAAATTAACCGTTGATTTAATTGAATTTACTGAGAGAAAAAGGATAGCTCTTAAAAAGAGGCCTGTAAGTTATGAGATAGGCACGGAAGAGACAGCAGGAAAAAGCATCTCAGTGGAGCATTTTAACTTATCAATTAAAAACATACTTTCCGAAATAAAGAAAAGAGGATTGCCTGAGCCAGCATTTGTAGTGGGAAGAACAGGAGCAGAGATTAAGATGCTAGAAAATGTAGGGGGATTTGATTATACTGCTGCCAGTTCTCTTCCAGAAGTTGCCAGGAAATTCCATATGGGGTTTAAGGAGCATAACGCAGATTACTTAAGTAATCCTATTTTTTCATTACACCCCTAGTATGGAATTACTGCTGCTAATGTTGGACCTTCCTTTGCTGCAGAACAGACAAGAGCCCTGTTGACTCTGGTGGAGATTGAGCAAAGGAAAATGGGCAAAAACAGTTCTAATTTCTATGGAATTATGAGTGAGGCAGTATTAAAAAAGGCGTCATTTCACAAGTGGCTGAGGAAGGAGGATAAGTGGACCGTTGACGAGCTTCCAGTCTTTCACTTAAAACTGACAACATTCCCCTTTTTGGAACTATCTAATTGGTGATCCATTTTAGCCCTTCTATTCTCCATTGAAATAGCCTTTCGTGACCTGAAGCAACACTTTGGCTTTGGTGATTACCAGATCGATTTGTGCATCTTTGTTGTGTGTATCCTTTTGTCTTTGGAGACTGATGATGATCCAAGAGAATATATCAAGATGGTTTAGGGAAATCTCAACGAAGGTCGTTAATGAATCCACTCTCAGTTTTGCTCGTGCAAGAAGAACTCTGGGGTGCTTTGTCTTATCCAAAATTCTTTTTCGCAAGTTCACTCCAGAGACAGACTTTGAGAAATTCGAGGAGGGTGAGCATCTATCCCGAGTTGCCGCATAGTCGGCAAATGAGAAAGAACAATCCTATTAATTTGGGCCAAATTTCTGCAAAACTATAGTATTAAATATAAATAGGAGAATAAGGTGTTAAAGCGTGAGTCACTACCAGCCATCAGGCCAAGTGCGCATAGCGCTAATGTTCTAGAGTACACCGATGGGAGGTTGTTAGTAACATGGTTTGCAGGAACTGTCGAGGGAGCTGAAGACCAGATCGGGGTGGGGTGTACCTATGATCCAGATATTGCTCAGTGGAGTGATCCTGTAGTGATGATACGCTGCTTTGAATACGCAGCTGAGCGGTGGGTGACAGAGCAGATCTGCCCGATCGAGACCGAAACTAGCAAGACTATAGTGTATACATGGGCCAGCCCATTCAGTAGCTTCCAGCTAAAAGAACAGGACAACATGCGTTACTGGATACGTTCAATCCCGGAAAATCGACCGTTTCGTTTCCGCTGGGATGGACAAAAGGCTTATGATATTGAATGTCTCTCCAATTGTGCTGGTTTACCTGGGAAGGGAGTTGTCTTTCAAGGCCAACCTCTTCTGCGAGATCCAGAAGCTGGTCCCGCTGGTGGATGGATAATCCCCTACCACACAGAAAGAGGCGAGTTAATGTTCCACAGCCGTTTTTTATTCGTAGGCAGTGATGGTCTTACGTTTGAAGAGAACACAGTGGATTTATACCAACTACCAGGTTGTCTGGAACCAGCACTAGCCCGGGTAGATAAACAAAACTGGCTCTGCTATATGCGTTACGGGAAACGGGGTGAGGGTTACATATGGCGCTCAGAGTCTAAAGACGGAAATAGGAGTTTCACTGAACCTTCCCTTACCAATTTACGTAATCCTCATAGTGCTGTTGATATTGCTTTTGATGCTGAGAATGAGTATCTTCTCCTTGCCTATAACGATAGCCATAGTTTGCGCACCCCATT
>WJOQ01000313.1 GCA_009618505.1 Clostridia bacterium
AACTTCTTGGTAAAAGTCCCTCGCCCCTGAGTCATGGAGCGAAGAGCTGTAGAATAGCTATGTAATCCAGCCAGGGGAACATATGCCTTTATCCTCTGTTGTCCGGCAAAAGGTTCTACTTCCAGAATACGACCTCTTCGTGAATTTAGGTCTCCGTTTGTCTCTCCCATAAATTCATCAGGAATCTCAACTTCAACTTCAGCGATTGGCTCTAGAAGGAATAGCCTAGCCTGTTCAAGTGCCTTCTTCAACCCCATAGAACCAGCAATTTGGAAAGCTATGTCAGAGGAATCCACCTGATGGTAAGTACCATCAAAAAGAGTAACCTCTATATCAATCACACGGCAAGAGGCTAAAATTCCCTTTCCTAAAGTCTCTTTAACTCCCTTTTCTACAGCAGGTATATAGCGAGAAGGAACTGCTCCGCCCTTAATCTTATTCACAAATTTGAATCCTTCTCCACGTGCCAGAGGCTTCACGCGAAGCCAAACATCTCCGTATTGGCCATGACCCCCTGTTTGCCTCTTGAACCTTCCCTGGGCCTCAGCACTTGCAGCGATAGTCTCTCTATAGGGAACTTTAGGCTCACTTGTTGCTACCTCCACATTAAATTCACTTCTTAAACGCTCCATCATTATTTCCAGATGTACCTCGCCAGTTCCTGAAACAATAGTCTGCCCTGACTCCTTGTCTATCTCCACTTTAAGAAGAGGATCTACCTTTAGTAATTTAGCTAGAGCAGTACTCATCTTCTGTTCATCTTTCTGCCCCTTGGGTTTAAGAGCTACAGAAGTAGTAGGAAAAGGGAAATCCAGAGGGGGAAAGACTACTGGATTCTCTTTACTGGAAAAGGCATCTCCTGTATCAGTATTTTTGAGTTTGACTATTGCTCCTATGTCACCAGCAATTACTTGAGAAGTCTCTTCCCGTGCAAGACCCTCTAGCAGGTATACCTGCCCAACTTTTTCCTCCTTCTTCTTCGTCGAATTATAAACACTACCTCCTGAAGAAAGAGTGCCTGAAAAAACCCGGAATAGACTTACTTCTCCTAGATGAGCTTCAGAAAGAGTCTGGAAAACAAAAGCAGATAGTGATTCATTATCAGTTATCTCTTTTCCAGATAGAGGAGAGGGTGAAAAACTAGCTAAAGAATCTAAGAGAAAATCAATACCTATTGCCTTTACCGCAGAACCACATATAAGGGGAATGAATGAACCTCTAATAATACCATCCGCCAATCCTTTCTTTATCTCAGACTCGCTCAACTCCTCATCCTCTAGATATTTTTCGATAAGGGCATCATCCGTTTCTGCCACCCCCTCCAGCAGCTTTTTCCTCAATATTTCCACGTCCCCTTTTAATTCTTCAGGAATCTGACCATCTTTAACTGTACCATTTTCATATATCTTCGCTTTTAAGCTAACCAAATCAATAAATCCAGAGAAGTTATCATTCTGCACTAAAGGAAGCTGTAAAGGAAGGCAAGGGATAGAAAACTCCTTGGCTATCTCTTCCACTAATTTGGCAAATTCTATTTTTCCTTCATCTAGTTTATTGACAAACATTAAAAGAGGAACTTTCTCCTTGCTTACATACTGCCAAATTCTTCTCGTCTCACTATTTGTAGCTGTCGAGGGAGAAACAACCATTAAAGCTGTCTCCACAACTCTAAGAATAGGAATTAATTTCCCTATAAAATCAGCGAACCCGGGCGTATCCAGAAAATTGATTTTACAATCCTGCCAGGTTAGATGAAATAAGGAAGGGTAAATACTAAATCCACGCTTTTTTTCCACACTATCGTAGTCAGAGGCTGTGTTTGCCTGCTCTACGCTTCCCATCTTGTTTATCATTTTCATCTGGTAGAGTATAGCCTCAATCAAAGACGTTTTCCCCGCACTCTGTGCTCCTACTAGGGCTACATTACGTATTTTTTCTGTAGAAACAGCCATTATTTATGACCTCCTCTTAATTAGTTGCGTTACCAGCAAAACTTGCCCATCTTGTTCTCGCTGTGTATTCGATCTCTTTTTTCTCTTGAGAAGGAATCTCAGCTCGGTAAAAGAAAAACTCTTCTCTCAGCTCATCTGCACTAGGATAGCTCTGTAAACTCTGTAGCTCCCCATAGAAACGCTCCACCACCTCAATCGTTACAGGTACTCGCCTGTAGTTATGAAGAATTATTTTATAGCTGTATTCGTTAAAAATCACTTTATGGCCCTGCTCATCCTGTTCAGATTCTGCAGGTTTCATATAGACTAATATCCTCTCTCCTTCTAGGTTTTTTGCAGGCCCTAAATATATTTTACCTATTTCCTGGAGAGAAACTTCAGGTAAATGAACCTCTCCTAAGAAAATCATTCTTTCATCATAACCATTCTGATAAATATATACCCGCCCCTCAGGCAGGGGTATACCCAGCCCATCCTCGCTTATGTTATCAAATAATAATTCCTCTCTCACTTCCTCTCCGTAGTTATCCCAATCGAAGAGGTTTATTTTGGTGACCGGAACATTTTTTTTAGAAAAGAGCAAGAACCTTTTTTCTTGGCTGGTTCTAAGAGTCACAGGATAAGAAAGAGGATAGGAAATATCCAAAATAGAAGACGAGGTAGTCAGTGATGATTTTGAAAGATTCCCAGGAGAAATTGAACTCTCATCAACTGATAGAGGCAATCGGGTAACTAAAGTTAGATAAGCTTCGAAAAAGTTCATCTCTGTCTTGTTACTTATCCCTGCCCAACTATATATATTCATAGAGGTGGCTTCTTTATCTATCTCTAATTGATAACTTAAATCCCAACTTAAACCACCAGTCAGATAAAGCACCCGTAACTGAACCTCTCCTTCCCTTTCAGATTGCATCTTCCAGGAGAGTAAGAAATCAGAACTACACTCTTGCTCCAAGAATTCACATCCTTCTGCTTTCGCCTGGACAGAATCCAAGATTATCTTGTCACTCACTTTCCCAAAGGTTATCTCATTTAACCCTCTTCTCAGGATTATTGTCCTTTCTTCCTCCACTAATCCCTGGTCATTGGGAAAAATAGTGAGCCTGGTTATTCTCTTTTGAGCAAAGGAAAGGCTAGGCAAGCATAAAGCTAATAATAGACTGCCAACAATTGCACTTACTTGTCTTTTCACTAGAACTCCTCAAAATATGCCTCAGGACAATCTCGTATTGTGTATATCGTATGTCGTATTGCGCAATACGCATCACGCACGACAGAGCTGATGAATCGTATTTCGTATATGGTATATCGCAAAAGACCCTGAAACACACAACACCATTCATGCACTCTTTCTCTTCGAAATACTAAATACGAAATACTGAATACGATTTTCAATCTACCATTCTATAACCAGGGAAGCCCAGGTGAGTCCTCCTCCAAAGCAGGTAAGAAGCACCTTATCTCCCTTCTTTATTTTTCCTCCTCTCACCGCCT
>WJOQ01000035.1 GCA_009618505.1 Clostridia bacterium
ACACCCTGTATCTAACTTTCTTTAATTTACTCACCCAGCTACCTCTAGCATTGCTTATTGCAACATTGCTGAACGAGATAAAATATGCTCGTACACCATTCAGAATAATCTATTTTCTTCCATACGTTACTTCTATTGTGGTAGCTGCCATAATCTGGACGTACATGTTTGATCCTGACGAAGGAATTTTCAACTGGTTCTTAAGGTTACTTGGATTTAAGGGGCTGCTTTGGCTGAGTCATCCATCAACATCTAAACTCTCTGTTATCATTTTTAATCTATGGCACTGGCTTGGATATCAGATTTTAATTTATTTGGCGGGACTACAAACTATACCTCCCCAGTTGTACGAAGCTGCAGAAATGGATGGGGCAAATAGTTTACAGAAGTTTAGTAAAATTACGATTCCGCTACTTAAACCCACCACAGTCTTTCTGGTTATCACCGGGACGATCGGAGGAATGCAAACTTTTCAACAGATTTATATGTTCGGAACAGCGGTGGGTAATCCAGGCAGATCGATTCAAACGGTCGTTGCCTATATTTATGAAAGTGGTTGGGTTCTACAACACTTTGGAATTGGTGCAACAGCTGCCGTTTTACTGTTCTTAATTATAATGGCAATAACAGTGGTCAATGTAAAATTTCTTATCAGGGAGAAGTGATAAAAATGAGAAAATCTATCCTTTTGAAGCAAGGAAGCATGGGGGCGGTGCTTGCAGTAATAGGGGTAGTTTTTCTTCTGCCTTTCATTTATATGTTATCGACCAGCTTTTCTAGGCAGGCAAACATAGCTCTTCCTTATCCTCCACAACTTATTCCGGAAGATTTTAGTTTTTTCAATTACATTGTTATGCTTAAAAGTTTTTCTGTAGGGCTCTATTATTTTAATAGCGGCATTGTAACCTCTAGTGTTGTTGGTGGGGTTCTATTGATAAGTTCCTTAGCGGGATATGCAATCGCCAAGGGATCCTTTAGAGGCAAATATTTTATTTTTTTACTGATTTTAGCAACTATGATGGTACCTTTTCAAATAATAGTTGTTCCTCTATATATACTTATGTTAAAGATTAAGTTATACGATACGCGTCTGGCTTTAATACTGCCGGTAATGGCTAATGGATATAGTATATTTCTTATGATTCAATATATGAAAAGCATTCCCGATGAACTGCTGGACGCGGCTAGAATTGATGGATGCAATGAGTTTAAAATTATGTGGCAAATTGTCCTTCCTCTATGTAAACCTGTTCTGGCTGCCTTAGCGGTATTAAATTTCTTGTGGAACTGGAATTCGTTTCTATGGCCCCTTATTGCACTTGAAGATATGAATAAATTTACTATCCCCATAGGGATAGCTTTTTACCAACAGCAGTTCACTGCCTATTATGGAACAATGATGGCTGCTGCAACAGTTGCCATAATTCCTGTATTAATCTTATTTGTTTTCGTGCAAAGGTATGTAGTACGAGGGATTGCATTAACCGGGTTGAAATTGTAAAAAGAAAAATTTATCCTGCATTTTTAGTAAAATAAAGGGAGAAGACCATGTTATATCCAAAAATGAATGGCTTCAGAGAGGTTATTGACCTATCGGGTTTCTTTGATTTCAAGCTTGATCCCGATAACGTGGGTGAAGAAAAAAATTGGCAAAAAGGTGTTGAAAGCTCCCGCTCCATTGGTATTCCAGGAAGCTGGAATGAGCAATTTATTGATACAAGAGATTATCTTGGCCCAACATGGCATTTCAAAAAATTCTATGTTCCCTCATCATGGAAAGAAAAGTTAGTGTGGTTTAGGATTGGTGCTGCAAATTATTATGCCAAGGTATGGATTAATGGAAAATTGATTGGAGAGCATGAGGGAGGATATCTTCCTTTCCAATTTGAGGTTACTGATAAAGTTAGATTTGGGAAGGAGAATTTCTTATCAGTAAAAGTTGATAACCAGCTTTCCCCGGAAAGGGTTCCTCCAGGGAATATTCCAGAGGAGGAGCATCCTCGCTCTGTAAGGCAACGATCTTACCCTGATGTCAATTTTGATTTTTTCCCCTATGGTGGAATCCACAGGCCCGTTTATCTTTTCTGTACCCCTTTAGATTATATTGAAGATATAGCTGTCACTACCAGTATTGAAGGTAAAAAGGGACTAGTTAAGTACAGAATAACAAAAAAGGGAGGAGAGGCAAAGGAAGCCTTTATTCACCTGGGAGATGAGAATACCAGGTTAGACCAGAAGGCAGAATTCCGGGGGAATATGGCAGAGGGAGAGCTTACAATAGATGAGGCAACTTTTTGGTCACCGGATAGCCCTCACCTGTATGAGATGGTAGTTGAGCTTCTCTCCCCTGAGGGTGCTCCAATTGATGAGTATACCCTATCTATTGGTATAAGAACAATTGAGGTGAAAAATGATAGGCTCTATCTTAACGGAGAACCTATCTTCCTTAAGGGCTTTGGAAAACATGAGGATTTTCCCATAATAGGGAAAGGACTGAGTCTTCCCTTAATTGTGAAAGATTACTCCTTAATGAAGTGGATAGGAGCAAACTCCTTCAGAACTTCTCATTATCCTTACTCGGAGGAGATGATGAATATGGCAGATAAGGAAGGATTCTTGGTGATAGATGAGATTCCTGCAGTAGGTCTTTTCTTTGGAAAGGGTAATAAGAGAAGGCTCTCTCTTTGCAAGCAGTACCTGCGCGAACTTATTGCACGCGATAAAAATCATCCCAGTGTGATTATGTGGAGCATCGCCAATGAGCCGCATTCGACAAAACCTGAAGCGAAAGAATTTTTTAGGCAACTCTACGAGCATACGAAAAAGCTGGATCCCTCACGATTGGTGACCTTGGTCTCCATGTTTGGTCTAAAGGAAGAGGCGCTTGCGTACGTTGACGTTATTTGTCTTAATAGATACTATGGGTGGTATACCGAACCAGGACAGCTGGATCGTGCCTCTCACAAACTGAGCAGGGAACTCGATGCACTCTACCAGACGTACAAGAAGCCAATCCTTCTCAGTGAATTTGGCGCAGGAGCTATCGCCGGAGTGCATGCGCATCCTGCAGAACTCTTCAGCGAGGAGTATCAGGCTGAGCTTATCCAGAAATACTGTGAGGTTATAGAATCGAAACCATATATGGTAGGGGAACATGTATGGTGCTTTGCTGACTTTAAAACAGCCCAAGTTGCCTATCGTGTTGCTCTCAATCGTAAGGGCGTGTTTACCAGGACTCGACAGCCAAAGCTAGCTGCCCATATTCTAAGAAAGATTTGGATAGAATAAGCATCCACAAGGGCATCACTTTATCTGGCCTCAAAGCTTAGGTAGCAGGTAAGCATCTTGATATGATGAAAGCTCTTTAGCAAAACTTTTTATTCTTCTCAAACAATACCAGCTGAGAAGCGAAGGTAG
>WJOQ01000161.1 GCA_009618505.1 Clostridia bacterium
GAAACTTAATTGGATTTAGAAGTGAATTTCTAATAGTGACACGCGGAACAGGAATCATATATCAGAACTTTTGCAGATATCAGAAGTATAAGGGCGAAGTCCCTCGTCGCAAGTCAGGTGTGCAGATATCAATGAACAATGGCAAGGCTGTTGCTTATGGTTTGTTTGGGCTTCAGGAAAGAGGGGAGATTTTTGTTAATCCCGGCGATGATGTTTACCAGGGGATGATTATTGGAGTTAATAATAAAGGTCATGATCTTGTTGTTAATACACTTCGGGGAAAAAAGCTTACAAATACGCGAGCTGCACGTTCTGATGACGCTGTAGTGCTTATTCCTCCAAGAGAAATAACACTTGAATTTGCTCTGGAATTTATTGAAGACGATGAACTGGTTGAGATAACCCCAAAGAACATTCGTTTAAGAAAGCGATACTTAACTAAAAATGAAAGAAAATCGAAAAAACGTGTATTAAAATAAAAAGAAAGAAGATGGCAGGAAAACTAGACAAGATAGTCAGGGGGATTTGCCTCCCGACTATTTAGACAAGGGAGGATAAGAAATGTTTGAGAGAAAGCAAAAGATAGTATATCTGGTAGGAGCGTTAGTTTTTTTTATTCTTGTTAAATGGGGATGCTCTTCTGTTTCTGCTGAGGAAGTCAAAATTCTGTCAACTGCACCTCGGGGTATCACCGAGGATATTGGAGAAACCTCCGCTGTTATTGTTAGTTTTAACCAACCGATGGTCGCCCTGCAAGAAATTCCGGAAGGAGAAGGAACAGGCCCTCTTCTCATTAAACCCCCAGTTTCTGGAAAGTATCGTTGGATGGGAACGCGCACCCTTGTTTTCCTTCCCGAAAAAGGCAGGTTTCCCTATGCAACTGATTTTACCGTTACTGTGCCCAGGGGCATTTCCTCAATTTCTGGACAAATTCTACAAAAGGATTTTTCCTGGTCATTTGAAACTCCCTCACCAGAGCTCACTTACCACTGGCCCGGCGATAAAAACAAATGGATTAATCTGGATGAAGTGATAATCCTTCAGTTCAATCAGCAGATACCGCTTCAACAAGCAAGAGATTTTTTACAGCTTACCGGCAAAGACCCTGAAGGAAGGAAAACCTTCCTTCCTTTTCATTTGAGATACCTGGCTCAGAAAGAGATAGATGAAGAACATTTTCGAGCTGAAGAAGGAGAGATTCTTGTCCTGGAACCTGAACAAAAACTCAAACCTGGCTTTTTCTACCAGGTAAGAGTTCTTAGAGGGTTTCCGGGAACAGAAGGTCCTCTGGGAATGTCCGAAGACTATCAGTTTAGTTTTTCAACTTACGGGTTTTTTAAATTCTCAGACATAGAGAACCCTCATCTTAGTCATCCCGCAGAAAGTATAACCCTTAATTTTAGCAATCCTGTCTCTTATAAGGAGGTAGCTACCAATATCTCTTTTCAGCCTGAGGTGAAAATAGCTGAATATTATTATGGATCGGGTTATTCTAGCCCTCGCATCTATCTATATCTAAATCTTGAACCTGATACGCTTTACACGGCTGCTCTTTCCCCTCAGCTTAAAGACAAATTTGGAAATCCTCTTGATGAAAGAATAGACTTTACTTTTACCACTGGCCCTTATTCTCCCTGGGTTTCTATGACTGATAGGTGGGCAGTTCTTGAAGCCTATGGAGGCCTTCTCTATCCGGTTACTTTTATGAACATAGCCAGAGTGGAACTTCGAGCCAGGGCACTAGGGGTAGAGGAGGTTATTCCTCTTCTTTCAAAAGAAGGAATTTTCCGTTCCGATAAGGAAATTGAAGATATAGAGAAATTAGTTGATGTTAGTAGAGACTGGAAAATAAAAGGACCTCGCAATCAGGAGATAATAGAGTTCATAAAAATCAAGGATATCCTGGGGCAAAAAAAATATGGTCCTATTTTTGCGGAACTGTTTATTCCTGAGGTAGAAGAATACCAGAGATATCAAAGAGTCTTCATTCAAGTCACCGAAATGGGAATTACAGCCAAATTCTCCTCTGAGAATAATCTCATTTGTCTGACTGAGCTTGAAACTGCTGCTCCTATAGAAGGAGCTTTAGTAGAAATAAGAGATGACTTTAACCAGGTTTTCTGGAGAGGAAAGACTGATTCTGAAGGATTAGTACGAACACCAGGATGGAAGACTCTGGGAATAGAAGCCAGGCAAGAAGGACAAAAACCACGCCAGTGGGTCTTTGCCAGAAGAGGGGAGGATATTGTTTCAATTAATTCTGACTGGGGAACGGGAATCTTTCCTTATCAGTTTGGTATCAGTTATGACTGGGCACCGCTACCCCAGAAGCTTACTGGTTATCTCTTTAGCGAGAGAGGTCTTTATCGGCCGGGAGAAGAAGTTCACTTGAAGACAATAGCCAGGGAAAAAAGAGAAGGAAAGTGGGAAATTCCTGAAGCAAAAGACTTCTGGATTTTCATAAATAATTCTCGTAACGAAGAAATTCTCAAAAAGAAGGTGAATTTTTCTTCTTATGGTTCTTCCTCTCTCTCTTTTGTTCTAGAAAAAGACGCCCCTTCCGGTTATTACAGAATTGACGTTTCTCCCTTTGAAAATGAGGAAGAAAGAAGAAAACACTCAGAAAGTAATTTTCAAGGAAGTTTTCGGGTAGAAGATTTTCGTTCGGCTAACTTCGAGGTAAAGCTCAACATTGACAAGGAAGACTATATCTTTAAGGATTCCTTAAAAGCAACTATTGAAGGTATCTATCTGTTTGGTGCGATGATGAGCGGGGAGGGAGTTTCCTGGAAAATAAGGTTAAATCCGACTCATTTTTCTCCTGTGGGCCATAAAGGATACTTCTTCGGCCCCGGATGGTGGGAAGAGGACGATAAAAGCCAGCTTATAGAGTCTGGTGAGGGCAAACTCGATTCTAGAGGAAGATTTAATCTGGAAAAAAACCTGGAGGAAGTTGGCTTCAAAGGTTCGGCTAAACTGCTCTTAGAAGCAGTGGTTACCGACCTTACTCGCCAGAGCATAGCTACTCGCACTACAGCAATAGTTCATCGGGGCGAGTACTACATAGGGATAAAACCTTCCACCACTTTTGCCCAAGAAAGCCAGGAAGTCAAGATCAAAGTTATCACGGTAGAAGAAGAGGGAGAGATTACTCCAGGAAAAGAATTAGAGCTTCGGATACTAAAGAGGGAGTGGCATTCCGAGAAAGAAGAGATGCCGGGAGGGCGCTGGAGGTGGATTAGTAAAAAGGAGGATAAAGAAAAGGCTTCCTATCAAATGATTTCTGGAGCCGAACCTCTCTCTTTTTCCTTTTCTCCCGAAAGCGCTGGACTCTATTTTGTGGAGGCAAAAGGAGAAGATTCCCGGGGAAACAAGGTCCTCAGCGGGAGCTCTTTCTATGTAAGCGGGAAAGGATA
>WJOQ01000007.1 GCA_009618505.1 Clostridia bacterium
GGAATGAACTGGTTAGACGTCTGCGTAAATTTGGATTTGATGGCCCCTACCAACAAGGAAAACATCCTTATATGGTAAGGGGAAGTTTAGTACTCACCGTTGCTAATCCTCATAAAAAAGAAATTGGTGTAGATCTTTTGACCCGAATTCTAAAACAAGCTGGTGTTAGTAGAAAAAATTGGCTTATGAAGAAATAGAAAATTTTAAGATCGAACCTTTGAATTTTATCATTGCTACTTTCCCAGCGAGTAATTCCATCCAAAGATTAAAATCATTACAGTATACGAACCTGATATAGAAGAATGGATAGATTCTAAGAAGAGGAGGCGTGATGAACGACAAATATATTTCCCGGTCAACGACAATCAGAATTCCCGTTTTAGAAAAAAGGGGGACAGGACAAAGCCT
Source organism: Clostridia bacterium (assembly GCA_009618505.1). The sequence continues at coordinate 409 of WJOQ01000007.1, forward strand.
GTATGTTTAAGCTAATGGGATTGGAAGGATGAAAGAACAAGACGAGACTCTCACTTGGAAAAGAATGCTCTGGTACTGGGGGCCGGTAGTAATATGGATGGTGATAATATTTATAGGGTCGTCTCATTCCAATGTGGTATTGAGTGAGACCCATGATAATTCAATAAAGAATCTCGCTCATATAGGAGAATATGCAATACTTGCATTTCTCATATTCAGAGCCTTGTATAATAGAGAAGAAAGAGGTTTTTTCTCAAAACATACCTGGTTTTGGGCTTTGATAGGAGCTATTTTATATGGAGTGAGTGATGAAGTGCATCAGATGTTTGTTCCTACTCGCACTGCATACCTGGGAGATATTCTTATGGATGGAGTAGGAGCCGGTATGGGACTGTTATTTGCCATAATTGTATATACCTCTTTATTTGGTAAATTCTTCTCAGAGAGGTTTAGGGATAAGTTCTCTTGGTTCAAATAGATAAAACAAGTCTAAATGTGGATTATTGTCCTCTCTCTTTTTGGCCTATCTGATTAGAAGGATTAAAAGGATTAGAAGGGAAAAGGATTAGGAAGCAAGGAGCTCGACAAATCTACGTCTCGTGGATAAAAAGGATGTCTGATAAGAATTGGCTTTAAAATAACTTGGTTAATTTGAAGAATATTTGACAAATAACTTAGTTGTTGTTATAATTTTGGTGAAATGTTGTATCCTCGTTTATTAGAAGGAGAAATTTTAAGGTATCTTCCGGAAAAAGAGGCTCTGATTATTTTGGGAGCAAGGCAAGTAGGGAAAACTTCCTTAATGCTTCGTATGAAGTCAAAAATTGAGAAAGAAGTCCCCTGCTTTTATTTTGACCTGGAAAAACCTCAGGATTTAGAAAGGGTTGAGGCAGGATGCGAGGAGTTCTTGCAATACTTGGAGATCAGAGGGGCAAACAAGAAAAAAAGGAATGTGGTTTTTGTCGATGAGATACATTATCTTTCTGAACCAGCCAAATTTATCAAGCTTATGGTTGATCATTATTCATCCCGAATAAAGCTGGTGGCGAGTGGCTCTTCCAGCCTTGAAATAAAGAGAAAATTTAAAGAGAGCATGGTAGGAAGGAAATTTTCTTTTCATCTTTATCCTTTAAGTTTCTATGAGTTTCTTGTCTTTAAGAAAAGGGATGATTTAGCAGAACTTCTTCCTAAAAGCCCGCTTCAGAACCTTCCTCAGGAGGATAGAACTCGCTTTTTTACTGAAGACTACAAAAGGTATTTCCTTGAATTTATCATTTTCGGAGGTTATCCTCGTGTGGCCATTTCCAAGGATGTGGAGCTCAAGAGGAAGGTTTTAGAGGAGATAACTACTTCCTATATATTAAAGGATGTGCGTAGCCTTTTTCAAATAGAGGATATCGCAAAGTTCAATCGTTTGGTTAAGCTATTGGCCATAAATTCAGGGAACCTACTAAATATCAACTCTTTATCTTCTGCTGCAGGAGTATCCCAGTATCTAGTCTCTCAATATATAACAGTTTTGGAAAACACTTATCTTATAGGATTGCTATCTCCCTATTTTACCAATAGGAAGAAGGAAGTAGTCAAGGCCCATAAGGTATATTTTGTCGATAGTGGCTTGCGCAACTATTTGATAGGAAATTTAGATTTTACAGAGGAAAGGCAGGACATAGGTGCCTTATTAGAAGGAGCTGTATTTTTTGGGTCTAAAAAAAGAAATGGAAGGGCAAAATTGTGTTTCTGGCGTACCCAAAACAAGGCAGAAGTCGATTTTATATTAGAAGACACACAAAAACTTTATCCCCTTGAGGTAAATAAGAGTGGTAAATCTACCCGCGCCCTTTATGCTTTTATGGATTATTATAAAGAGGACAGAGGCTACGTAGTTTATCCGGGTGCTTTTTCAGAAAAGGGAAATATTTGCTTTATCCCTGTATGGTGGGTGGCCTGAGACGAAGGAATTACATCTAAGAATGAAACAAAAGCGTAGCATTGGTCCGATTAGGCAAAACAATGTTTAAGAAGGCGATATGTCTGGTTTTTTTGATTGCTTTTGATGTTGCTGCCCTATTTTCAGCTCTGTTTTTGGCTTACCTGATAAGGAAAGAAATTCTTTTCTATGTTTATCCTGCTTTCAGAATGTGGACCTTTCCCTTTAGCACCTACCTGGTAAATTATCCTTACTTTCTGGGGTTGTGGGTGCTGGTTCTTGCCTACGAGAGACTTTATACCAAAAGATTTGCCACTGGAGAGGAGATAAAGCGCCTCTGGAAGGGAGCAAGTTGTTCTTTTCTTATTGTAATGGTTTTGACCTTTGCTGCTCATATCTCTATGAATGTTTCCCGTACGGTGATAGTTCTTGCCTGGGCTTTGAGTCTTTTCCTTTTGCCCGCCTTCAGGCTGATAGCGAAGAAGATACTGAATAAGACAGGGTGTTGGCAGAGAAAGATGCTCATTCTGGGAGCGGGAAGAACGGGGGAGATGGTTCTGGGAAGGGTTAAGGAAAATAAGAATATGGGATATGAGCCGGTTGGTTTCCTTGATGATGATAAGGCTAAGTTAGGCAAGACAATAGGCGGAGTAAAGGTATTGGGAAAGCTCTCTGAGATTAAAAGCTGGGTGAAAGAAAAAAAAGTGGGAGATGTGGTGATTGCTATGCCAGGAGTTTCTCGAGAAAAGCTTTTAGAGGTGGTGAGTCTTTGTGAGGGAGTGGTAGATGAGATAAGAGTTATTCCTGATATGTTTGGCTTAGCGACGGTAGGAGTTAAAGCTGAAGATTTAGATGGCATTCTTTTGTTCGATATGGAGTGGAATCTAGCTAAGCCTCACAATATATTCATTAAAAGAGTGATTGATATAATACTTTCTTCTTTAGCTATAGCTATTTCTTCTCCTTTGATGCTCTTTATTAGCATTAAGATAAGGCGTGGTTCTGAAGGTCCAGCAATTTTTGGTCAAAAAAGACTATGGAAAGGAGAGGCTGCTTTTGATTTTCTTAAATTCAGGA
>WJOQ01000186.1 GCA_009618505.1 Clostridia bacterium
AGACGACATACGATATACGCAATACCATATCGAGCGACGCAAGAAAATTGTCCTGAGGCTATCTCGGAACTAAAACAAAAAAGGAAAGAATCTATTGTTAAGAGATAATAAACTTGAGTTATTGGCTATACCTGATATTATGAAAATCAAGTCCTATCAACCAGGCAAGCCCATAGAAGAGGTAAAAAGAGAACTTGGGCTAAAGACAGTAGTTAAACTTGCTTCCAATGAAAATCCGCTGGGTCCATCTAATAGAGCGATAGAGGCTATTAAAAAGTGTGCCAGTGAGATAAATATTTATCCGGACGGAGGGAGTTATTACTTAAAGAAAGCTCTGACAGAAAAGCTGGGTCTGGGAGAGGAAGAGATTATTCTGGGAAACGGCTCTGATGAAATTGTCTCCTTGATTACTCGCGTATTCCTGCAGAAAGGTGAAGAAGCAATAATGGGAGACCCTTCTTTCTTAATGTATAGAATAGATACCCAGTTGAGCCAGGCAGGAATTCTCCCTATTCCCTTAAATAATTTCAGATTAAACCTTCCAGCAATGGCTAAAGCAATAACTCCTAAGACTAAACTAATCTTTATTAGCAATCCCAATAATCCTACCGGCACCATCGTAGAAGAAAAGGAAGTGAAAAGTTTCTTAAAAGACCTTCCTTTCCGAATTATAGTGATTTTTGATGAGGCATACTTCGAATATGTGGAAGATGAAAATTATCCTCAGACTATGAATCTTTTGAATGAAAAAAACAATATTATTATTTTGCGGACTTTTTCTAAAATTTATGGTTTGGCCGGTTTAAGAATAGGCTATGGAATTGCACGACCTCAAATCATAGAAATGCTTAATCGGGCTCGCCCACCCTTCAATGTGAATTCCCTGGCCCAGGCAGCTGCTTTGGCTAGCCTTAAAGATAAATATCAAATCGAACGAAGCAAGAAATTAATAAAGGAAGAAAAAGAGTATCTCTATTCTAACCTTCACAAAATGAAACTTTCCTACATTCCAACGCAAGCCAATTTTATACTGATCAAGCTGGGCACAAAGGCTTCCTATGTAGAAAAAAGATTACTCCAGGATGGAATAATTATTCGAGGAATGAAGGCATATAATCTTACTCAATATATAAGGCTAACCATTGGAACCAGAGAACAAAACGAGAGATTCATCAGAGCCCTGGACAAAATCTTCCTCTCAATTTGATAGGAAGATGACTATAGCTATTGATGGGCCAGCAGCGGCAGGAAAAAGCACTACTGCCCGGCTTCTAGCAAAAAAACTGGGTTACCTATATATAGATACGGGAGCAATGTATAGAGCCTTGACATGGAAGGCTTTAAGAGATAAAGTAGATATCAAGAGTAAAAAAGCTCTTTCTGAGCTAGCTAAGAATACACAAATTCAGTTGAAGCCAGGACCTAACCTGGAAAATAAGGTCTACCTGGATAAGCAGGATATAACTTCCTTGCTTCGTTCTCCCGAGGTAAATAGATATGTTTCTTTGGTTTCTACTGTAAAAGAAGTACGAGAAGTACTGGTTGCTCAGCAAAAGCAAATAGGCAAAAAAGGTGGTATAGTAGCCGAAGGCAGGGATATGACCACTGTAGTCTTCCCTGAGGCGGAGCTAAAAATTTTCCTGAAAGCTTCCTTAGGAGAAAGGACAAGAAGACGTTGGATGGAAGAAAAAGAGAAAAATCTCTCTTATGACAAGAAAGAAATAGCCGCCGGGCTTACCAGCCGAGATAAAACAGACAGCCAAAGAGAAATATCCCCTTTAGAAATTTCTCAAAAGGCAATAGTTATAGATAACACTCATTTGAATATTTCTCAGACAACAAACAAAATATTAGATATATTGAAAAGAAAACTGGTCCGATGAAGGGTACTCCCTTCTGGTATTCTATCTTGCGAGGATTGGCAATAGCAGTTTTTAAGGTTTTCTTTGCTATAGAAATTGAAGGAAAAGAAAACATTCCCTATCGGGGAGGGGCGATTCTTGCTTCTAATCACCTCAGTTATCTTGATCCTATTGTTCTAGGTATTCTTGTTCCCCGCAGGGTGAACTTCATGGCTAAAGAAGAGCTCTTTGAAAATTTCTTTTTTGGCTGGATGATAGCCAAATTAGGGGCTTTTCCAATAAAGAGAGAGAGGATAGATAGAACAACCTATAAGAAAATTCTGAAACTTTTACAGAAGAGGGAAGTTGTTGTTCTTTTCCCAGAAGGAACCAGAAGTATAGATGGAACAATCGGGCAGCTCCATGCAGGAATAGCTAGGATAGCTGTCAAGGCTGATGTGCCCATTATTCCTATAATTGTTTGGGGAACAGAAAAGGTTTTGCCCAGGGGGAAAAAACTGATAAGGTTGGCCAAGATAAGGACACGGGCAGGAAAGCCTTTAAAAAAGAATATAGCTTCTAATAGAGAAATAACCAGAAAAGATATAGAACAACTTCAGAATGAGTTAGAAGAAAAGATGAGACTTCTGTATAGAGAGGGATTGAGTTGATGCAAGTTTTTCTTCCTCAGGAAATTGGATTTTGCTTTGGAGTGGAAAGAGCTCTAAAATTAGTTCTCGACCAGATCAAAAAAAGCGGAAAAACCTATACTCTGGGTGATTTGATTCATAATTCTCAAGTAGTGGAAAATCTAAAAAGAAGGGGAATCGAGTCCATAGAGAACTTATCTCAAATTAAAGAAGGAACGTTGGTTATTAGGTCTCACGGTGCAGACCCTTCTCTCATAGAGGAAGCAAAAAAAAGAAAAATAAGAGTGCTGAACGCTACTTGTCCTCATGTGGTAGAGGTACAAAATATAGTAAAATCTCTTTCCCAGAAGTCTTATCTAGTAGTTATTGTAGGCAGCAATACTCATCCTGAGGTAAAAGGGTTAATGGCAAGTGTAAAAAATGGAAAGGTCTATGTGGTTAAGAACGAACGGGAAGCAGAAAAGCTCCCTTCTGTAAGAAAAATGGGAATAATCGCTCAAACCACAGAAAGCCTTGACAATTTTAGCAATATTGTGAAGAATCTAATAGCAAAAGGGAAAGAGTGCAGAGCATTCAATACTATATGTACAATAATAAGAGAACGCCAGGAAGGTATTTTGAAGTTAGCCGAGAAAACTCAAGCAGTAATAGTAATAGGAGGATATAACAGCTCTAATACCCGCCAATTAGTTAAACTATGTCGTTCATCAGGAGCAAAGACCTATTTCATAGAGAAGGAAAAAGATCTAGACACGGAAGAACTAAAAGGAATAAAAACAATTGCTCTTACTGGAGGCACATCTACCCCCAGAGAGACAATAGAAAAAATAAAGAACAAGCTTTCCTTAATCAACTAAAATGAGGCATAAAAAGCAACCATTATACAAAAAGAAGTGGGGGGTAAAGAGTGTCTAAA
>WJOQ01000048.1 GCA_009618505.1 Clostridia bacterium
ACCGGCAAGGCAGGCAAAAGGCAATCCAGGTCAAAAGGGTGGTGGAGTAGAGAAAAAAGGCTTTGATACAGGCCCGTACAGGCGTTTTAACAGGGTAAGGTGAGTTATATGACCCATGGAAAATACAAGCGGCTTGTATCAAGAGGATTTTATCAAGCCAGTTAAGGAATAGCTAATTTTATGCTAACTTCTATCCTAAGGGATGAGAAAGGAGATAAAATTGAAAGAGGATCACATTGAAATTATTGGAGGGGAGAAAATAATAATGGAGAAAATAACCTACAAAGAATTTAGGAAGATTCACCCTTACAAAAGCAAGTGGCTTACGTTCTTCGCTCCCGGTGAAGGATATTTCCGATTTGAGAAAGAGGGCACTCTGAACGCAAGAATAAGGCAAATATCCAGCCTATGGAATAGAGACATGCAATTCAGGGAAGACCGGTTTATTAGGGGATTTTCCGGTTTGGCTCTTTATATCTATAACCAAATCCTGACCTGGCCAGAGAAAAAACAAAAAGAGATCCCTTTCTCTCAATGGAAACGAGCAATAGACAGGGCTTTGAATGGTGGGATGACAGAATTTGAGAGGCATAAAATTGAAAAGACCAATATCGAAACGACATTCAGGAACGAAGGAAGAAAAACAATCTCTTATTGGAAAGGCAAAACAGAAAATCTTCTATATATCTGGCTCTCTTACGTGATCAAAGGAGACATTACTTTACAAAGATGTGCTGCTGAGGATTGTGAAAGGATATTTATTCCTTCCCGGAAAGATAACATCTGGTGCTCAGAAAGTTGTTCAAATATCGCTAGTCAAAGAGAATATAGAATGAGAGCCAAAAACAAGAAATAAATAAGAGACTTGACAGAAAAAATTCCTTATGCTATAATTCTAAAAATGGCAATTAAAGAAAAGGAGGCAACTGAGATTGCCCCCTTTCAGAAAGGCTTTTAAGGTCGCTGCCCCTGAAGATTCTCAATGAGATTCTTCCAAGCCTATTTTTTATTATTTATAAACGGGATGGAGTTAAATGTCAAGGTCAAATAAATGGAAGTGATAATTAAAAATTTAAGAAAAATCGACCATCCCCGGATAAAGGGGCTGGTTACGATCGAGCTAAAAGATATAGCCGAAATTGCCGGGATAAAGGTAATTAAAGGTGACTACAATCTTTATGCTCTTCCACCTAATCAACCGTATGAGGTGGATGGCAAGACGAAATATAAAAATATTATCAAGTTCGAAGGAACGCTCTGGAAGAGCATCCAGGAAAAAATTATAAAAAGGTTTGAGGAGATAGAAGATGATAAAAGTATTAGAGATCGAGAGGCAGAACCATCACCGGATTAAGGCACTGGCCACAGTTGAAGTTGAAGGACTGGGAAGGGTCCACGGAATAAAGATCATCTCCGGGAACTATGGCCTTTACTGCCACGTCCCCGATGTTAAGCTCCAAGATAAAAGCGGTGATAGCGTTTTTAAGAGTTTGATAGTTTTTGAAAGAAGCCTCTGGGATGAAATAAAACAGAAGATCTTAATGAAATATGCAGAGAAATTCATAGAAGAGGTAAAAGATGAAGAAAAATATACTAGAGGAAAGAAAGAGGTTTTTTGAGACTCTCTTTGAAGGCACCAAGGGCTATATCGAGATAAGAACCATTTTGGAAGGCAGAATTAAGCAATCCTGGTATAAGACATCAGAGATCAACAGGCTGCTGATCGAGTTGGGAAGCCGTTACTTTCAAAGAGTAAACACTTATTTCGGGGTGTGCCCGAGAACAATAGAAAAGGGAAAAGAGGAGAACGTCAAGCAGGTAAATTGCCTGTGGGCTGATCTGGATTGTGCCTGGGAGCAAAAACCAAACGAGCCTGCCCGGGAAGAAAGGATTAAAACTCTAGAGTCTTTTCAGCCAAAGCCTTCTATCGTGATAGACAGTGGACACGGATTTCAAGTTTATTGGCTCTTTGACAAGCCGGAAGATATAGACAGCCCGGAGGATATTCTGAGGCTGAAGGGCTACAACAGGGGTTTGGCTGAGGAACTAAAGGGGGATAAGGGGATTGACCTTTGCCGGGTCCTGAGAGTCCCGGGAACCAAAAACCTGAAGGACCCTAAGAATATCTTAGCAGTAACAATTACCAAATTCGAGCCTCAGATAAGGTATAGCCTGAAAGGGCAGTTTCTAGCGAGGTTCAAACGAGCAACGAGCAATAAGATAGAGAGAGTAGAAATCGACCGGGATTCTGCCGGCAACATTCCGGACAGGTTCTGGAAGATCCTGGATGAGAATACGAAAATCAAGGCTACCTGGAAGGGCAGGAGGAAAGACCTGAAGGATGAGACTAGGAGCGGTTACGATATGGCCTTGTCAAACCTTCTCATGCCCTTTGGGTTCACCGATAGCGAGCTCGTGTCAATCCTTAGAGAGAATGAGTCGGGAAAGGGAAGGGAAGCCAAAGCGCAATACCTGGCTATGACCATAGGCAAGGCCAAGGCTGCCTGGGAGAAGCAAAAGAGAGAGGCAGAAAAGAGACTGAAGGATGATAAGGAGCGATTTCTGAGTCTGGGAGAGGGAAAGAAAAAAGCCCCCTCTAGCATTACAGCGAAGGAAGAACAGCCAAAATATGACCTTGCCAAAACTATCCTTCCTGCAGGAGAATTTCTTAAGATAGAGACCCCGGAAAAAAAGACGATCCTGAGTCCCTGGTTGAAGGAGAAGCAGATTATTCTTATATCTGGCTGGCGGGGAGTGGGTAAGACCTGGTTGGCTTTGAGCCTTCTTGACTCCATTACTAGAAAAAAGTCCTTTGGCTCGTGGAAAGCAGAGACTCCGGTTAATTGCCTATACCTGGACGCAGAAATGGCCAAGCAGGACTTAGACGAAAGGCTGCTTATGCTCAACCCTGACCAGGAAAGGCAGAGCCAGCTTTCTATATATTCCAGCGAACTGGCTAACATCCTGGGAGACCCTAGACCCTGCCTGTTTGACCTCACCTGGCAAGCCTTGTTCAAGGACTTCCTGATTGTCAATCAGATTAATCTTTGGGTGGCTGACAACATCACTTCATTGACCCCTGGACTGGATGAGAACGCCAAGAGCGAGTGGGACTCTGTCAATCAATGGCTGCTAGAGCTAAGGTTTAGCGGTATTACTACTATACTTATACATCATCTAGGCAAGGGCGGCACGCAAAGAGGCACGTCAGCCAGGGAGGACAACATTGACATTTCTATACAACTGAATTACCCCCCTGGCTATGTAGATACAGACGGTTGCAAATTCGAGCTAAAATTCACCAAAACAAGGTTGAGGCACAGCGAGCTAAAAGATATTAGTGACCTGCAATTGCAGTTGATAGAAGATGAGAAAGGCCGATCTACCTGGACTTATGCCAGTATTAGAAAAGAAACTGCCAGAGAAGTATTAATAAGACTTGACAGAGGTGACTCTCAAGCCATTATTGCTGCTGATCTTAACATTACTCCGGCTAGGGTATCTCAGATAAAAATGGGGGCCCAGAGAGACAAAAAACTGGATTCTGGGAAGAAACTGACTGATAAAGGGAAACAGGCAATTGGAAAAGACGACTTAACTTTGCTTAACTACGAAAAATAGAAGTTAAAGCCCCTTAACTTTGAAACGCTCATTGACAAAGAATCTACATCTTTTAGACAGGAAAAAGTTAAGGACTCATTTTTAATGTCCCCTTAACTTTTACTTAACTTTGCTTAACTCCATTCTTTCAACTGCTGAACTGACAAGCGTTGACAAAGTTAAGTTTACTTAGGCAAACTCAATAGTATAAGATTAAGTTAAGTCCCCCTGTATATAGGGGGACTTAACACTTAACTTTTGACCTTTTTAACGTTTGAAAGATAGGCTAGAAGAAGATTAAAAAAAGTTAAGGCCCGAAAAAGCGACTTAACTTTGTGTTTTCAGTAATATAGATTCTGCTCTTTGAAAATTTATGTTACCTTAAGGTATAAAAATTGACCCGTTTTGCTTTTTGAAAATTCTCCGAGTTTACCGAGCTCGGCTTCCGAGTTCATTATTTTGGGTAGCGTAACATTCTATCTAAACTGTTTGGTAGATAGAAATAAATATAAGTAGCTCTTTGATATAGTAGCAATAAAGGTTTGGTTAATTCTCTTCTGATATTCGACTCATTTACCTCTTGACTTACCTAACATTTATGATATAATAGAAGGAAATAGTTAGGTAAAGGGGGTAAAGAATTATGAAAGTCGAACCGATAAGGGACCGAAAGAAGATACTAGCAATAAAGCAGAATCTCAAGGCCAGAAGCGTAAGGAATTATCTACTGTTCAGTCTGGGAATGAATCTAGGTTTAAGGGTTAGTGATCTTCTCTCTTTGAAGGTCAAAGATGTTCTTGATACTGACTATATCTATCTCAAGGAGAAAAAGACTAACAAACCTAAGAAGGTGAAGATCAACAAGGCAGCGAAGGAAGCGGTTGACTTCTATTTTAAGAAAGAGAAGCCTTACGATCCAGACCAGTTTTTATTTCGAGCTGAGAGATCAGGGAATCAACTGAACAGGATCAGGGTTTGGGAGATGATGAAAGAATGGTGTGAGGAAGCCGGCGTTAAGCAGAAGGTAGGATCTCATACTTTTAGAAAAAGTTGGGGATTTCACGCAAGGAAGCAAGGAGAGCCGATTGAGCTGATACAGAAGCGATTCGGACACTCTTCACCATCAACGACTTTGCTCTATATCGGAATCATTTCGGAAGAGATTGAGGATTTGGAAGATAGGGTTTGCCTGTAGCAAAATAGAGGTATGGCCAGGGGTCAAATTTCAACCCAGGGTCTAACGCTCCTCAACAGCAGGGATTGTTCTATAAGGGCTGGTAGGATACTTCAAATTATCAATCGAAGCCCCTAAAAACAGCCTTAAATGAAGGTAAATACTTTTCAGAAAGAAAAGAAAAATGAACAAGATTTTAGCAATTAGAAAAGAGCAATTACCAGACAACATCGAAGGGCTCAAAAACTTCATAATTATAGGAGAAGGAGTTCTGAAAGCGCACAGGTCACAGCTAAATATTATCAAAAAAATAGGAATGGCTCAAGACTATTACAACTATTACAACGCTAGACTGTCCGATGGCCAGAGTGTAGCAACGATAGTCCTTGAAGCTCAAGGAAAGCTAGGAAAGGTATTATCACAAACATCTATATCGGAAAAGAGAGCAAGTTCTGCTAAGGGAACTTGTTCATTACCAGGTGATATTACCAAAAAGGAATCTCATATTGCGCAGTTGATAGCGAACAATCCAGGGGTGGTGATAGAGGTAATTGAGAGAGCAAAAGACAACAGAGAAATTCCCACTACCAGGGAAGTTTTGGAAGAGATCCAAACACAGGCAAAAGAGGAAAAGAAACAGCAGATTATAAATTCCTACCTTCAGAAAGCAGAAGAATATACTAAGGATGATTCTATACAGATACTAGAAGGAGATTTTAGAGAGGTGACTAAGCAATTCCCGGACAACCATTTTGACCATATTGTGACAGATCCACCTTATACAAAAGAATGTCTGCCTCTCTGGAGTGACTTGTCCAGGATAGGAAATCGTATCCTCAAGCCTGGTGGGTTTTGCGTTACTTATGTTGGGGGACTTTTTCTACCAGAAATTTTTGCCAGATTGACTGAGAATCTGGAATATTTCTGGATGGTTATACTTCTTCACAAAATGCGTTTTCTTGTCCCTGCTGTTGTGGTAGGAAATTACTATCAAAGCGTGCTCATTTTTCAAAAAGCTCCCAAAAAAAAGTATGTTCTTACTTGTGATGTAATTCAACCTACACCTCTAGAAAAAGGTTTACATCCCTGGCAAAAGTCGGAGCGAGAAATGGATGAGCTGCTGGAAAAATTTACTCATCCAGGAGACCTGATTCTTGACCCTTTTGCTGGCTCCGGGACTACCTTAGTAAGTTGTCTCAAAAATAAGCGCAGGTGCATAGGAATTGAGCTTGAAAAGGAAAATTGTCAAATTATCAAAGGAAGATTAACAAAATGACGCTCATACAGCTCACATAGGCCTTTTGACAGATAAGGCTTTCAAAATATATAAAAAACAGCACCCAGAAAAGTTTAGAAGGAGCAACTCATAATGGCAAAATCTAAGTTCCGTGGTAAGACTCCGGAATCCGAGGCCCGGCAATCGGCTAACCTTCGGCAAGGTGGTGGGTTCAAACTGGGTAAGAAAAAGACCCTTTTCCTCAAAGATCCTCGCAACCTTGATATAAGGTATTTCATAGAGAATCACTATATCCTGGAGAACGGGAAGCCCCTCAAGTTGGAGCAATATGAGAGGGAGATCCTTGACTCCTTATATCCTCTGAATGGTAGGAGACGTTTTGACCTGGCCTGTATCGGCCTGTGCAAGAAGCAAGGGAAGACGACTTTTCTGGGAGGGATCTGTCTTTGGGAATTGCTGTTCAGTCCTTCTCTGGCCCCAGAAATCTATAATTGCTCAGGAGACAAGGACCAGGCCAGGCTCTTGTTCAAGAAAAGCTCAAAGGCGGTCAAGCGAAGCAAAGAGATGAGCAAAGTCTGCAAGGTTTTATCGGATGAGATCACCTGTCCGGCCAGGGAATCAACCTATCAATGTCTTTCAGCAGACGTTGACTCAGCGGAGGGTAAGAACCCCTCTCTGGTGGTAATGGACGAATTTGCCACTTCTTCTTTTGAGCTTTTTACCGCTCTTCAGACCGGGAGGGCAGCCCGGGAAGGAAGAGGCGAATCTAGTTTGGCAATCCTCATCGGGACGGCAGGGTGGGATTTGACCTCCGAATTTTATAAATTATATCAAAAGGGATTGAGAAAGGAAGATCCTTTTATGTATTTCTTCTGGAGCCACGAACAACTAGCCTCTTTTTCTTCTCCTGGCTTTCTGGCCCGGATGAGACGCAGGCTCCAGCCACAAGTCTATCAACGTTACTATGAGAACAAATGGAAGCAGGGGTCGGGTAGTTTTGTCACCCAGGAAGACATAGGGCGTTGCCTGGATTCCTCCCTTTCACCCCAGGGGAAGGGTAAGCCTGGCTTTCGTTATATCCTGGCCTGCGACCTGGGCTTGACTAAGGATAGAAGCGTCACAACCATAGTCCACAAGGACAAGGACAGGATCATACTGGACTCCATTAGGGTTTGGGAAGGATCTCCTAACGATCCGGTCCTGATCGGTGACATCGAGGAGGACGCAAGGGCGTCTTATAAGAACTTTTCCATGGCTAAGATTGTGGTTGATCCCTGGCAGCTAAAGGGGACGGTAGAGAAGTTCAAGAAAGAGGGCTACAAGATCGAGGAGTTCACCTTTTCAGGCAATAATATAGCCAAATTGTCAAGCAACCTCTACTACCTGATCCACAACGGACTTTTGAGGTTTTGGAATGATCCGGACCTGGTAGGAGAGCTTCTGTCAGTCCAGGCCACAGAAAAGAGCTACGGGACCCGGATTGACCACCGCAGCGGGCAATTCAATGATAGGGTGATTTCTCTCGGAATGGCTGCCCTGGGGGCCACCCAGATTAAAGAGATTCGGCCCGGTAGGGTCTATGTCAATAAGGGTGAGCCACTTATGGATCACGAGATTGATGCTTTGAACGCAAGGCGCGAACCCGGGAAGGGTCACGTTTATATTGGCTAATGATTAGGAGGTGAAAATATAAAATGAATCTTAATTTTTGGAAAAAAGAGCCCGAGAGGGCAATCAAAGAGGAAAAAGAACCGATTGAGAAAAAGGTGGGTAAGGTGTTTATTGCCACTTCAACTGGAGAGATCTTCCCTTTTGCTCCCTGGAAGAAGAAAAAGTTTGAGAAATCGAGCAAGCAATTGGCTGAGGAGAGGAAGTGGCAGGATGTCGAGGGTCTTGTGTCGAGGCCCTACGAACCGAGCTCACTGGCAAGGTTGGTATCAAGGCAGCCCACGTTGGCCTCTTGCATATCTGTCATTGCTCAGGATGTAAGCTCCACCGGCTATAATCTCATAGCCAAAAGCGAGGCTGAGGTCGAGGACAAGGAAGGGAAGAAGGCCCTGGAGGATGAGCGTAGGCTTCTAAATGGATTTCTGCAACAGCCAAATTCCGATGATTCTCTTAAGGAAGTGATCTCTAATTTTATCGAAGATTACAACACATACGGTTATGCAGCCTGGGAATGTAGCAGAAACGGCAAGGGAGATTTAGATGGAATCTATGGGGTTAGAGCTTCTACCCTTTGGGTCCACAGGTCAAGAGAGAAGTATTGCCAGAGGGTCGAGTGGGACAAAAAAGTTTGGTTCAAGAAATTTGATCTCGAGAAGAACTTCCACCTAAAGACTGGTGAGGAAGGGGACTACGAGGAGGAGAACAGGGCCAACGAGCTGATATTCAAAAAAAGGTATGGCAGCTCGGGCTTTTACGGAGACCCTCCCTGGCTTAGTGCGATCGGGGCGGTGGTTACTTTGATAGCAATAGAAGAAGCGAATCAAAGCTGGTTCATTAACAGCGGAATCCCGTCATTCATCGTAAAATTGGAAGGGATGTATAATGAAAACGTCTCGAAAACAATAACTCAATTCTTAACTACTGAGTGCCGCGGGCCTGAGAATATGGGAAAGACAATGGTTCTTGAGTTACCTGATGGAGGCAAGGCTACATTTGAACCGATAGGAGAAAAGGCAAGAGAGGCTTCATATCGGCTGTATATCAGCAATCTGCGCCAGGATGTGATGGGCACAATGCACGTGGTTCCTTACAAAATTGGGATTTTCGAGGCGGGTCGCTTGTCCGGGAATATGGCGGAGAGTGCCCTTTCAAACTACATCGATTCAACAATTGAGCCCCTCGAATCCATGGTGGAAAATACCTTCAACAACAAGATTCTGCCTGCTGTTTTAGGAAAAGAACCATCGTTTAGATTTGAGTTGGAGAACGTTGATCGAGGGGACTTAGAAAAAAGAGTGGACGTATATTCAAAACTATTTTCTTGTGGATCTCTCACGCCCAACCAAATAATTGAAAAACTGGGCCTGGGTGAAACTTTCCCGGGTGGGGATGAGCATTACGTCTCAAGCTCCTATATCAGTATTGGTGAAACTCAATTTGAGAAAGAAGATAGCGAGTTTTTCAAAGGGGTCAAGAAGCTAACAGACCTAAGAAAAGACATCAAGAAAATCCAAACTAGAGGAGATGGTGATAAATAATGGCAACAAGGCATTTGCGTGACATAGATATCGAGGAGATTAGCCTCGTTTCAAAAGCAGCCACGGGAAAGAAGTTTTATATAGTAAAAAATCAAGGAGGTGCAAAACAGATGGAATTAAAAGACTTTTTGATTGAATTTCTGGAAGATGAAGATGTGGAGGATTTCCAGAAGGCTGAGAATGAAGGCAAGCTGAAGGAGAAGCTACAGGAGGCCCTGAAGGAAATCAAAGTATTCCAGGATGATCTACCAGACAGCTTACGCAAGGCAATCGGGGTTTTGGCCCTGTGGGCCTACAAAGGATACGGATATCCTGCTGCCGGGAAGAAGCCTGTCAAAAAGGATGATCCTTTCTACTGGAAATCCTTCGATACTGGCAACGGCAAGGAAGAAATCGAGAAGATCAAGAAGCGGCGCAGCGGAGGAGGGGATAAATTCCCGTCCATTACTCAGAGGTTATTTGGGGATCCAGAAGATGATGAGGACTAGACTTAATCAACAAGGTTGAGTGTTCAACTCAGGAGGTGATATAATTGGCTAAAATAGACGACAAGATCAGCCTTGCGGAGCGCAAACTGGAGGAAACAAAGGCTAAGTTTGAGGCTGATAAGGCCGATCTGACGAGTTTAATTAAGCAACGGGCCAAACTTGAGGCTGAGGCGGTTTTCGATAACAAGCAAGACGGCAAAAGAATTATAAAAATTGACAGACAGAGGGACAGGCTGCGCTCACAACTGGAGATTTATCCTGATCTGATTAAGGAAATGGAATCGAGGGTCGAGGCTTCAAAAAAAGAAAAGGAGGAGGGGATCCTCAAGCAGAATCTAATCCGGCAAAGGAAAGTGGCCAAGGAGATCGAGGAGAAGAGCCGGGAGCTGGTCGCCACTTTGGGCAAAGCGGACGAGATAAACACCTCCCTGACAAAACTATGGGAGCAGTGTTCTGGCCTGGCGAAGCTGACCAACCAAAGGGTAATTTCCCCTCACGTCACGGGGGGATCGCAGGGCACCCTGAAGCAGCTTTACGGCATAATCAAGTGGGAAGTGGAAGAAGGCAAGTCACGGCCTTCCCCTCGTTTTCCGTCCCCCGGGCCGCCGATTTAGACATTCTGAAAAATATAAAGCCCCTGGCATTTAGCTCCTGGAGGACGAGGGCGCCATTGAGGCTACGCCAGGGGAACTTGATCTCGTGGCCTCATAAAACCTCGCAATCCCGGGGCGGTGGCAAGCACA
>WJOQ01000287.1 GCA_009618505.1 Clostridia bacterium
CAGTGAGGATTTTATTAAGCTAGTTCTATGTTATAGGGATTTTTAACGAGGTGAGAAACTATGGTAAAGCAACGAGACTGGGATTTTTATGAAAAAAATGCGCAGCAACGGATTTCTGAACTAAATTCCAAACATCGTTACTTTGAATACAGAACCAATCTATATAAGGTTCTAAATCTCTGTGCTATCATGGAAGGACTAAAACCCAAAAGTGTTCTTGATTTTGGTTGCGGGCTAGGTGGTGCTCTGAACATACTTGCCAGCAAGTTTCAAATCAGGGATGCTATTGGTATTGATATTTCCTCCACTATAATTGCCTATGCAAAGAAAGAATATCCAGAATATACTTTTATACAGGGAAATCGTGAAAAACTAAGAAATATCCACGTTGATTTAGTTACCTTTTTTGATGTCTTAGAACATCTTGAAGATATTCCAGGTATTTTAAGACTAGCAAGGAGTAGTGCTAATTATATCGGTATTAAAATTCCATTAGAGAAAACTTGGCTTATCTCTCTGTTAAATAATCTTCACTTAAAAGAGAAAAAAAGCCGGTTCTATTCGGCGGGACACCTCTACGAGTTTAATCAAATAGAGGTAGAAAGGATCCTTAGACAGGCAGGACTCAAAATTCTCAATAAAAAGAGCAATTTTCAGCCAAAGGAAATACAATTTAGTGATATTACAAAGAATCGAATGAAGGCAAAATCAGGATATTTAGCAAAACTAAAATACTGTGCCTATACTGCTCTTACTAAGTTTCCTTATAGGGTAACTTGTCCACTATTCCAGCTTATAAATAGCCGTGATTTTTTTGTCTTATGCCAAGCTGGCAAGAAAAAAGACGCTCATACAGGCTCATACAGGCACTTTGACCGGGTAAGGCAGCCTATATGACCTAGGTAAAATGAGGAAGGCTAGAACGTAAGGATTTTATCAAGGTAGTTCTATATTATAGCGATTTTTGAAACAAAAAATATGGCGGGAGCTCCTACCGGTTAAGACAGGAAGCTCCCGGAAAGGAGACGGTTCAATGACCCCTCTCGTTAAAGAGGATAGGAAAAAAGGCTCAGAAAGTCAAGGTCTCTCCCCATATCTGATCAAGAAAGCCCTTGTGGACAAAGACAAACGCTGCGCTGGCTGCTATAAAATGTATGGGCCGATGAGACTGTCCCGGGTGCGGCAAAAGAAAGGTCCTTTGCCAGAGGATGGCTATTGTCTTTTATGTCACAACTGCATTCTCAAACGGCAGGAGAAACGCAAACAGGAGAAAAAGAGGCTTTGGAGAAGGAAGGCAGCCAGGCGTAAACTCACCAGGGGAGGATTTTGGAATAGGACCAGGAGCAAGATTTTGGAGCGGGATAATTATACTTGTTTATGGTGCGGGACTAAAGAAAAAGAAAAGCTCGGACTCGGCTCGTTAATCCCACTTTCAAGAGGCGGAAAACTGGAATTTGATAACTACGTAACCACTTGCCAGCATTGTCGCCCGAGCAAAGGAAACAAACTTCCCTTAGAATTTATTGCAGAGCCCATTTTCATAGATGAATACTTACACGAGGAGCTTGATGAACGTCTTAGACTAAAAAGTGATCCAGGTAAAAATACCAGTATCCGATTTGGTCTGCTTGCTGAAATATCGGAGTTCCTAGATAAATTGACTAACAATAACAGTATCCCGAGCAAGCTACGGACAAAAAGCGAGCGATTGAATATAAAATTACTGAGTTGACGGTTAGTTTTCTCTTTTAGATGAAAATGGGTTCCACTAAGAGTTGGTATCCTAACGCCATATCCTCTAAAGTCGGCATAGCTGAAAGTAAGCTAGTCCGAGCTAAGGTAGCTTCTATCCTAATAAATCTTGAGTTAGGGAGTTTAGTAATATCAGTAAATTCACTTCCCCAGGAGCTAGGATCATTAGAAGCCCAGAATTTGAAGGAAATAGAACAATTAGCAGGGGAAGGTATCCCCTCCTTTCGAGAGATCAGGATGTTATCATATCTGGATTCCGAGCCACCTGTCCTGTCGTGCCTTCCCACTCCAATACATCCGGAGCCACGCCATACTGAGGTAAATTCGTGGGTATATTCCCAACCTGGTTCTCCTGCTCCCACAACCCAATCTTTTGTTCTGCTAAAGACGTGACCGCCAGAAGTGTATATTTGCAATCTCCACCATCGCCACTGGTTTAGGGGAATTCCCGCACCAACTCCCTCAAAACTCTCCGTTAAGACATCATTTACAATTCTATAGAGGTTCTTTTGCCCAATAAAAACAGTCCATAGGTAGCTGTTGTCCCTCGCTGTGTCTGAACGGAGATAGGCGTGAACACCAGCGTCAAATGGCCCCGGGCAAGACGAGCCATAGATTTTCATCAGGAGGTCAATTCCCTCCCAGGAAGTAGAACCAAGAGTCATGCCATTTTGTGTCCAGTCGAGATCCTGAGTTCCTCTTAAATATTTATTAACAGCATCCCAGGTTCCTCCCTCCTTTGTCCAATCGGCAATACTCTTGTCTCTGAAGTCGTCCCTGTAATATATATTCTGGTTAGGATTAGTATGTCCAAAGGATTGCCAGGTAAACTTTCTCCCAGGTGCTCCGTCAAAAATCCAGACACCCGTTCCTGAAAGAGCTAGTCGTTTTAGTTCCAATCTGTTCAGCCCTTCAGGGACCCAGAGGTTATTTAGTGTTCCCCCTTCAAAATCAGCCTGGCTTTTCCATATCTTTTCTAACATATTATTTGAGGATTCTCCTTAAGGGGGAAAAGGTAGGCCACTCCTTATTTTCTCCTACTCACTGCTACCGCTGCGGTAATGCCTACAGCTAGGATACTCCCAGTAATGGCCAAAACAGCCCAGTTTTTCTTGATCCAAGGCAAAATAGCTCCAATAACGACTGGTCCTTCCCCTCCAAGATACTCTTCTCTTTTAGCGTCAACCATTTCGGCAAATTCCTGGCACTGCCGCCTGTATTCTTCAAGCAGAGGTGGTCTTAACCAGAAGGCGTACCAAGGGTCCGGCCATTGCCAATTTCTCCAGGCGTTTACTACTGCCTGTCGCTTTGCCTGAAGGTCTGGAAAACTTTGACCTACCTGGGCCTCAAGTGCATCAAGCGGCCCACCAGAGGCAGCGTCATTGGTTAGAGGCCCGCAAAGCTCCTCGCACCAATTCCCCTGCTCAAAAAACCCACCTGCGAAAAGCACATTGTAAATATCAACTAACCATTGCAACATTTTAGTCACCTCGCTTTACTAATTTTAGTATTTGTTTTATTTTGGACATTCTAATCTTCATCTGAACCTGAAAAACTATGTTTCTGAATAATTGCTTAAAGCCAGTTAAAAAGCACTCTAGCCAACCTCGATTAACATAGGCTATCCCTTTTCT
>WJOQ01000006.1 GCA_009618505.1 Clostridia bacterium
ATCCCACTTCAAAATTCTCTTTTCTTAAGGCAGCAACTTCTCCAAAATATTTAGAGATATTTACCATTCGTACTAATTTATCATTCTTTAGCTGCATTGAATTCCTCCCCAAGATACGCCTCGCTAGGCTCGGCATATCTCGTATCTCGTTGTTCGTATCTCGTATCTCACCCCCCGCCCTTTCCCTTTAAGGAGGGAGAACTTTTCCTTTTACCTTACAAACCATTCATAAAATTCTTTGAAATTCCTATACCTCCAGTTATCTTTTACCCGCTTTTCCCTCAGAGAAAATTATAGCAAAAAATTAAGAAGCAGTCAATTTCTGTTGCTAAAACTGAGAAAAATGATATAATTTGACTATGAAAACAAGAACCAAAAATCTAAATCTTCCTCTATTTTTCAAGCCTCTGTTTTGGTCGCATGATTTTTCTTCCCTGGATCCTCAAAGACACAAAAAAACGATTATTGTTAATTCCATTAATTATGGAGAATGGAAACATTGGATTTGGATAGTTAAGTTCTATGGGGGAAAAGAGGTAAAAAAAATGATTGAAGAAATACCAAAGACAGAGTTTAGAGCTCCTGCCCTTAAACTTATCTCCCTTTTGCTGGGCATCGAAAAGCTAAAATATGCATCAAGAAGTGATTACCTCAAAAGCCAAACAAATATTTGATAGACTCAGTCACTTTCCTGATTTCTATTTAGGAGGAGGAACAGGGCTGGCTCTCCAATTGGGTCACAGAATTTCAGTTGATTTTGATCTTTTTTGGCCAAAGAATATCCCTGATGACCTACTCTCAAAAGTGAGAAGAGTCTACAAGGATTTCGTAATTAAAGTGGTAGTTAATCACCCAGAACAATTAACTACAACAATAGAAGGAATAAATACCTCTTTTGTTAAATATCCTTTCCCAGTAATTTCAAAGTTCATTGAGCATCAAGGAATCAAAATTGTACCTCCCTTAGAGATTGCAGCAATGAAGGCTTACGCTTTAGGAAGAAGAGCTACCTTAAAGGATTATATCGATTTATATTTTGTTCTAAAAGAAAAAGCTAATTCCTTAGAAGAAATTATTGCTTTTTCTGAGAAGAAATATGGTAGCGAATTTGACCCTAGGTTATTCTTAGAACAGTTAATTTATTTGAAGGATGTTGAAGAGATTGAAATTGAATTTTCAAAAGAAAGAGTTATTATACCAGATATAGAAAAATTTTTCGAAGGAGAAATCAGGAAGATAAAATTTTAAGAACATTTTCAGGGGTCCGGAAACCTTATTTAGATGCTTCAATTCGCTTCTTGACCTGGACCATTTTTCCGCTAATATAGAATGGGTCTGCACAACCTTTGTCCTCCCAGCAACTAGGCCGTAATTGTTTCGGCTCCACTAGGCATAGCTGTTACGGGTGGATGTTTACAGGGAGACTCACAATGAGTGCTTCTTTCATTCCAGGATTTGAAGTTGCTGATAGAATCCGAAACTTAATTGATAAAGATACACAGACAGGAGAAGATAAGGTCTATCTTACCGTAAAACAGATCTACTTTTTAGATAAGAAAGGCAGTTTGGATTTTGGCGGCAAAGAACTCAACCTGGCAGAAAGAAAACCTCTACTTCCTAAAAAGAGGCTTCCGGAAGATAAGTATGGATGGTGGAGCCTTAGTCAGGGCACACACCTTATTGAATTTAACGAACAGATAAATTTGAGAGAGAAAGAGATAGCTATTCTCCAGCCCAGGGAAGAGCTTTTGCACAATTGTTGTTCTCATCCTGTTCAAATAGTGACACCCAGAGAGGAGCTTTCTCTTGTTCCTTTGAATGTCGGATGTCAGGGGATAGATATTAAGCAAAATGCCCGTATCTCAACCCTTAGGATAGTCAAGAGGTAGAATCCAGGCAAAGCACAAGAAAATGTTTCTTAAGCTGCATTCATAGAAGCTGACAAGATGCAGCTAGTTAGCAAACTCAACAGTTCAATATGAGTTCACGTCTATCCTTATCGTTTAAGATGCAAATCAATGGAAGGGAAGTTAAGGCTTTTCATTTCAAGGACACTGATTCATTTTATGTGGAGTTACTTTTGGCAAAAGGTGACTGCCCGGAAAAAAGAGAGTTCCCCCAGGTTCAGATATGTCCCGGGGATTGTCAAGGTACTTACCTAAGCGCAATAATCAAAGATGATGTGGTGAGGATTATTGGCAGTATTTACCCCGAACCACATATTATGTACAGCGAGGAATTTGCAGGAAACCACAACCTCAAGAAAGAAGAGGTGAAGGAATACGTCAAAAAGTACTTGGACAGTGGCCCTTATACCGTCGAGTCTCACATGGGTGGACGAAGAAAAAGAGTCTATGTAAGAGGAGAACATGTCCAAACTGTTTTTGAACGATGTACATTCCGAGTCGCCCAAGGTCAGTTCATTAATTTTCTAGCAAAGCTGAGGAAAGGGGATATTCAGAGAATTACTCAGAATCTAGATGAAATAAGAAAAAGAGCGATTGCCACAACAACTCAAGATTTTGCCAGGTTTGTTCGCCCTTAGGGGCGTTGGAGGGCGTTTATGAGAAAAAGGACCAAGATCTGGGGATGTATCTTTTTAGCCGTAACATTTTTCTTGGCCTCGGACTTGTTGGTTAGGGCAAAGACTCATCTTGAGTTAGCCAATGAGTATGCAGCTCAAAGTGAGGAGTTTTTTGAAAAAGCTGTGTCTGAGTATAATCTAGCCCTGAAAGAACCGGAAGCTGACAAGTTTCAGATTAACTTCCTTTTGGGCAGACTCTACTATGGACACGGCAAGTTCAAAGAGGCTATTCAAACGTTATTACCTCTCTATGAGGGGGAAAGAGAAGATTTTGCCCTGGCTAAATTTCTCGCTTTTTCCTACTACAAAAATGGTGATTATACTGATGCCCTGGTTATCTTTGAGAAAAACAAGGATTCAGAGAATGAGGAATTCTTGTATGTTTACGGCCGGACCTGTGAGAGACAAAATCTCTTTAACCAGGCAATTGAGGTTTACGAGAGAATTAGAGGGATAGAATATGGAAAACTCGCCCGGGAAAGAGTCGCTTATATCAACGCTCAAACCAGGGTATTAACGGTTGAAGATATTGCCGATCCCTATATTAGAGATTTGATCAAGAGTGCTCCCGGGCAGGCTGAATATCCCAATGCCGGGGCAATTATCCTTCTGAACGATAAAACATTGAGAATTTTAAGTGATTACACAGCGATAGAGGAACTTCACTTCCTGGTGAAGATCCTGAACGATCGAGGCAAGGAAAAATATGGTGAGGTAAAATTATGGTATGATTCCACTTACCAGAAGATTGAGATAGAATACGCCCGCACCATTAAACCAGACGGCACGATCGCT
>WJOQ01000160.1 GCA_009618505.1 Clostridia bacterium
ATCGCAGAGGGAAAATTCATTCCTATTTATCTTGAGGATAAGATTTTGACAGATAATCCTTTTGAAATACTTGACCAGGACGGGGTAGGACAACTAATAGAGATAGGAACGCAGAGAGGTCGTAAATCAAATAAGAATTTAGAAGTAGGTATTTGTGGGGAACATGGGGGGGAGCCTTCTTCGGTTAAATATTGCCATCGTATAGGGCTGGACTATGTTAGTTGTTCTCCCTACAGAATTCCTATTGCTCGTCTAGCTGCTGCTCAAGCGAAACTAGAGGAGGATATGGTCAGAGAGGGAGCCAGAGGTAGATAAGAAAAGGGGATAAATATGATAGCGCAAGGAATAGCTATAATTGGAGGAATTCTGGCAGTAGGTCTGTTTTTGGTGTGGTTAAGTTTTCGATTAAAGAGATTTAAAACAATCCCTTTTGTTGTAGGAATTTTGCTTTTGCTATGGGGAGCTTATTTAATATTTGATTTCAGAAGTGTTTTGTAGCAAAACAATGACATGGGGGAGGTGCCAGAGCGGCCAAATGGGGCGGGCTGTAAACCCGTTGGCGTTGCCTACGTTGGTTCGAATCCATCCCTCCCCACCAAAGAGCTGTGACTCGTATCTCGTTGCTCGTCGCTCGAAAAGAAAGAAAAGGCATTCAATGCATTAAGCTCCTGAAGCATGTTCGTAGATGGTATCATTATGGCTCTGAAGGTTTTTACGACATACGAGATACGAACAACGAGATACGACAAGTATTGCCCATGTAGCTCAGGAGGTAGAGCACATCCTTGGTAAGGATGAGGTCACCGGTTCGAGTCCGGTCGTGGGCTCCCAAATTGGTGACTCGTTGCTGGTTGCTCGATGCTCGAAAAGAAGGAAAAGAAGAGTACCCTCTGCCCTGTGGGAAGAGGGATAGGGTGAGGGGATTAAGATGCTAGCAACAAGCGATGAAAAGCAGCAATAGGGAGGAATTGCCCTAGGATGTTTTTTATTTTTTAATTAAAAACCTTGTTAAAGGAGAAAAAAGGAGGAAAAGAAGATGGCGCGGGAAAAGTTTGTACGAACCAAGCCTCATCTTAATATCGGTACAATAGGACACGTAGATCATGGAAAAACTACTCTTACAGCGGCTATTACCCAACTTCTAGCTAAGAAGGGTTTAGCTGAAGCAAAGACCATGGATGAAATTGATAAGGCTCCCGAAGAAAAAGAAAGAGGCTTAACGATTTCTATCTTTCACGCAGAATACGAAACAGAAAAAAGGCATTATGCTCACATAGATTGTCCGGGACATGCTGATTATATCAAGAATATGATTACAGGAGCAGCACAGATGGATGGGACTATCTTGGTAGTCTCTGCTGCCGATGGAGCTATGCCTCAGACCAGGGAGCATATTATTTTGGCTCGCCAGGTGAATGTTCCAGCTATAGTGGTATTTTTGAACAAAGTGGACCAGGTGGAAGATAAGGAATTATTGGAATTAGTAGAGCTAGAGGTAAGGGAGCTTCTGTCCAATTACGAATTTCCGGGAGATGAACTGCCTGTTATTTCTGGTTCAGCTCTTCAGTGTTTAGATTGTCTATGCGGAAAGCCAGAATGTCCCAAATGTGGTCCTATCTTGAAGCTGTTGGAAGCAGTTGATGATTATATTCCCATGCCTACCAGGGATGTGGATAAGCCTTTTCTGCTGGAGATAGAGGACGTTTTCACTATTACAGGAAGAGGAACAGTGGTTACAGGAAGAGTGGAGAGAGGAAAGATAAAGGTGGGAGACCAGGTAGAAGTGATAGGGATGTCTGCTGAGGTTAGGAAGACAGTAGCTACTGGTCTGGAGATGTTCAGAAAAACATTGGATGAGTCTCAAGCAGGAGATAATATTGGAGTGCTCTTGCGGGGTGTAGATAAGGGTGAAGTACAAAGAGGGCAGGTGTTGGCTGTTCCTGGAAGTATAACTCCTCACACAAAGTTTGAAGCAGAAGTATATGTGCTATCCAAAGAAGAAGGGGGACGACACACACCTTTCTTTGAAGGTTACCGTCCTCAGTTTTATCTCCACACCACAGATGTAACTGGTGATGTTAATCTTCCTGAAGGGGTTGAAATGGTTATGCCTGGTGACAATGCTAAGCTAACCATAAAACTCATAACTCCTATTGCCATGGAACAGGGATTAAGGTTTGCTATTCGAGAAGGAGGGCATACAGTAGGAGCGGGAGTAGTTAGTAAGATAATTGAATAAAAAGGCTAGATAAATAGAATGAGACAAATAATTACCCTTGTCTGTGGGGAGTGCAAGAGGAGAAATTATACCACTTCCAGGGAGAAGAAAAAATCCTCATTGAATCTTAAAAAATACTGTAGGTTTTGCCGTAAACATATTTTTCATAAAGAAAAATAGGTCCGTAGCTCAACTGGCTAGAGCACCGGACTCCAAATCCGGCGGTTGCGGGTTCAAGTCCTGCCGGGCCTGCCAGTAGGTCTGTGATGCGTCGTGCGTGAGGCCTATTGGCTAAAAAGAAAATGGAAGAAAAAACAAATAATCGAGAACCAATAAGGGTATCTCTTGTCTCTTTTAGAAAACGCAATACCAGATACGAAATACGAAATACGAGAGTGATAGGAAAATGGCAAATAAGATAAGTACCTTTCTTCAGGCAGTTAGGGCGGAGATGAAGAAGGTAACCTGGCCCAATCGGTCTCGAATCATAAGATCTACCTTGGTAGTCCTGATTACTATTGTTATTTTCGGTATATTTATTGGAGGAATAGACTTTATGTTTTTCCAGATTCTAAAGTTTTTTCTAGGGTGATACTATGAATAAAAAATGGTATGCTTTGCATACGTATGCAGGCCAAGAAGATAAGGTGAAGGCTAACCTCAAACAGCGGATTGAATCCTTCGGGATGAAAGATAAGATTTCTCAAATGTTGATTCCCAAAGAGAAAATAGCGGAAGTCAAAGATGGAAAGAGGAGGATTTACAGTAGGAAGTTTTTTCCTGGATATATGTTAATCGAGGCAGAGCTAACAGATGAGGCTAAGTTTGTTGTTAGTAATACTCCTGGTGTTAGCGGTTTTGTTGGTCCTAACGACCAGCCCGTTCCTTTGGATAAGAAAGAGGTGAAGAACATTGAAGATAGAATGGGTTTGCTAGAGAAACAGCCAAAGCCTGGCATTGTTTTCGACCCAGGAGAAACAGTTCGTATTGTTAAAGGACCTTTTAGCAATTTTCAAGGAGAGATATTGGAGGTGAACTCTCACCAACAGAGACTAAAGGTTCTAGTTTCTATATTTGGGAGAGAGACGCCGGTAGAATTGGAATATGTCAATGTGGAGAGACTCTGATGCCCAAAAAGCCCATAATGGCTCTCTCCT
>WJOQ01000306.1 GCA_009618505.1 Clostridia bacterium
AGATTTTTTTAATATAACATATTCTTGCCAGAAGCGAATTACCTGAGCAATCATCAATTTAACCCTAGCCTTCTTAGCTACCTGGAGCATCTCCTCGGCATCTTCTAGTGTTAAAGCGATTGGTTTTTCGCAGAGGATGTCTTTACCTAGCCGGGCAGCTTTAATCACACACTCTTTATGAAGAAAAGTGGGCAGGCATATATCCACTGCATCAATATCTTCCTGATTTGTTAGTTCTTCTAAACTAGAATAAGCATTAGCCTTGTGTTTATCAGCTAAGAGCTGTGCTTTCTCCAAATCACTGTCTGCTATGGCGATAAGATTTGCTTTACTTAGATTCCGATAAACCTCAGCGTGCATTCTTCCCATAAAACCTGCCCCTATAATTGCTACTTTAATCATTCTTTCCCTCCTTTACAAAATACTTTCTATTATAGTTCAGCTTTTCCTAAAATTTTCCTGCCTCGCTGTGCTAGTATCTCATGCCCCCCTCGCCCCTACCCTCTCCCCACAGGGGGGAGGGTACACGAGCATCTAGAAACGAACTATCTACCCAGAATAAAATCCATGCTCTTAAAGGTATTATATATTAGGGCCTCTGGATGCTGCGAGTAAGGAGGCAGTATTTCGGCAGTGATATAATCATTGTAGCCTACCTCTCTTAAAGCTTTCATCACCTCAGCCCAATTTACATCTCCTTCTAAGAGGTCACAAAAGCAATTGACATTTCCTATAGCTCTCTTGAAATCCTTAATATGAACTTTTTTTATTCTCTTTCCCAAAATCCTAATCCAGTGCTCAGGATAGCCAGTGACAAGGGTATTGCCTACATCAAAATAGGCACCTAGATAATCAGAGCCCAACTTATCAATAAAGTCTCTCATTTTAGAGCCATTAGCCAACTTTTCCGGAAAAGACCAATAATTGATACTCTTTTTCATAACCGCTCCTTAGCAGTGAGTTTATACACTTTATCTAATAAGTCTCTATCGATTTGAGTCTGTTTCACTTTCCGACGTTCCATAACTATTCTTGCCACTTCGACTACTTTATTTAGCCTGTTCTCTGTAAATCCGTCTTTACCTCCCCAGCTGAAAGAGGGAATATACTTAGACACAATATTTCCTGCAAAGATATTACAGGCTACTCCAATTATGCAGCCTACATCAAGAAGTGTCCCAATTACTGTCTTGCTATGGTCCGCAATAAATGAACCTACTTTTATCTCACAGGTATCAACCTCTTTTCCCTCAAGGTGCACCTTTATTTGACCATAGGTATTTTTAAGATCACTGGTGGT
The DNA here is from genome assembly GCA_009618505.1 of Clostridia bacterium. Next base: position 1,301 of record WJOQ01000306.1, read on the forward strand.
GGTCAGAGCAGCCAGGTTTACCCACTCTCCTATATAAGAGTGACCTACAAATCCGCCATGGTGTTTATTGGAATAAGCATAAAAGATTGATTCTTCTATTTCTCCGGCTATACGACAGGCAGGGCCAATGCTAGAGCCTTCTCTTATGTTTGCTCCATCAATGATAGTCCCCTTCCCTATATAAGATGGCCCATCAATAACCGTAGGAGGACGAATCTTTACCTTCTCCTCAATATAGATAGGCCCCTTTTCAGCATTTAAAAGCACTCCTGGCTCAATCAACGTTCCTTCACCTATATAAATCTGACCAGGATTAACCAGATAGACACCCTCCTTTAGCCTGCCCTTTATGCCACTTTTCCTGGCCAGTTCAAAATCGGCTCTTATGGCTTCTGCATTTAGTCTTATCAAATCCCAGGGATACTCTAGCAGATTGAATCCATTTTCCCTCTTTGCCGAACTGGATTCAATCTCCTTTACCTGCACCATATGCTTAGCTTGATCTAGACTCTGCTCAATTCTTTCCGGTGAAGAAAAGGAAAGTCTCCTCAGGGTAGCTTTGCTAAGGCGGGCATAGACTATATCATTTCCCCGAATAACTATCTCCTCTTTACCCTGCAGAGATATCTTCTTTTCCTTGAAAAAGAGAAGCCTTCCATTAATAAAGAGAACACTATTCTTCTTGAGTTCCTTTAATTGATTGACTCTAAGAACTCCCATTCTTTGAGTAATAATAGGAACAAGATAGGAGCGACAAAAAAGATGAATATTTTCCTTACTAACTGCGCCATCTTCGCTGATCGCCTTTAAGGTTTTCTCCCACAAAACACTAATCCCGCAGCGAAGATCATAAACGGGTCTGGTCAAAGTAAGGGGATAGAAATTCTCTACCTTCTTATCTTCAAAGATACATAAAACATAACTCATTTACTATTCTCTATGTCTTTGGAATTTATTAACAATAGCAACTCACTAAACGCCGTTTAATCTTCTCAGTTAATCCTTCACACCCACATCAAGATTGATTCTACTTGATTCCCAGCAAAAATCAAGTCTTCGATTCTTTTGGCTACAATGATACTGCGCACTTTTTCAAGAACAATAATAGTAGGAGTTATTATTTTAAGAAAGTGAAAGAGATCTGGACAGGAAGCAGCAGATTTGCGAAGTATTCAAATGAACGAAGTGAGCCACAAACAGCGTGTTGGATGAAGTTTATAAACGCACGGTGACTGCTGCCAAAGTTTGTCTTTGGCGCTAGGCCAGTTCAAGTCGCATTGTATATTTATTCTGTGCATCCTCTGGGTTCAATCCCTGCGCTACGGCTTGCTCCTGCAGTTTGGCAAGAAACTCTCCCTGAAAAGAGGGTTCGCTTTTTTTCTCAACTACATAGAAGTCAAGCTTTTCCCAGAACCGCCTTCCAGCTACACCCGTCACTACGTATATTTCCTCAAAATCCTCATAGGCAGGCGCTTCGATTATCTGCCAACCTCTTTCTCGGGCCCAGCCGATAAGTTCACGAACCATGCCACTTCCAATGCCCACCCGCTAATCCAGGATTAAGGCATCAAGAAAACCAAATCTTTTTAGTGCTTTGAGTATCATAAAGGTACTTACTTCCTTTTTTGGAACAGGGATCTTTTCGGCTCCGCGAATTTTGGGCTTTTCCTGCCAGAATCCATCAGTTCTCTGTTCACGAATTAAAAGAGGAATAGACCGCAAGATCAGGAATGCAGATAAGGGATGGGCGAATCTTTCCAAGTAATCAAACATGGACGATAGATAAGCATCTCCCCATTTCCCATACGAATTTTGGCGATAACTACATTCTAAGGCAGCGATTGTTTCTAGATTGGAGCCATGATATTTTGGATGATAGGATAGCGCTCTGTGCACAACTAGCGAGCAGTCGCCGGTGGTTCTGAAATGCTTCACCAATAATGCTTTCCTTTTATTAATCTCCAAACTTTTACAATGATCATTGCACGTCAACTTCAAAATGTCATTCCTCTCGCTAAACCAGTCGAGATGATAAATCTCTTCATTCTTTTGAGGGAGGGGGAACCTCTGATCAA
>WJOQ01000261.1 GCA_009618505.1 Clostridia bacterium
TACAGTTAGTGGAGGAAAAGAGGCGAAAGCCTGGCCTGTAGAAAGGGGAATTACTGCTTCTCAATCAGCAGGTAAAATTCCTTCTATTTTTAGAAGTTTCTTCTTGAGCTTTAGTCCCGCTGAATATCCTCCTAAATTTCCATTCTTCTTAATTACCCTGTGGCAGGGAACCAGGATAGGGAAAGGATTACGAGCTAAAGCTGCTCCTACAGCTCGATATCCTTTAGTGCCAGCTCTTTCAGATAACCATTTGTAAGAACGGAACTCTCCATAAGGAATCTCCTGGGTGAGAGTCCATATTCTTATAAAAAAGGAAGAGTAGTTATCCATCTTTAGAGGATAATTAACAAAACTTATTTTTTCTCCCTGGACATAGCTGAGCAGGTCTTTTTTCAAGCATTCCAGGAGAGCAGAAGATTTCGCTATTCCATCCCTCCTTATTTTCAGGTAGGCGTAAAGATTGCTTTTGCGATAAAAAAGAGATATTCTTGCTACCTTTTCTCTTTCGGCTTCCCCTGCAGCCCAAAAAGTATCTAACTTCATTGCCAAGAGATACATTAGAACAGTTCCTTTCTGCCACCGTATTTCGTTTCTAGTTGCTCGTTGCTAGTATCTCGTGTCCTTCACCGAAAGGGAGAGGATATTTTTCTTTTTTTCGAGCAACGAGCGACCAATTTAAATTCACCATTTACGATCGACGATTCACTAAATATCTAAGAATTTTCTCAGCCCTCTTTTTCCCTATGCCAGGAATTTGCTGTAATGCTTTTAAATCTTGACTTTTTATCAATTCTATAGATTTGAAATGAGTCAAAAGCAACCTCTTTGTTTTTTCTCCTATTCCAGGAATAGTATCCAAAAAAGAACCTCTAATTTTTTCTCCTCTTTTCTTTTTATGATAGGAATAGGCAAACCTATGAGCCTCATCTCGTATCTCCTGTAGAAGCTTTAGAGCGATTGAATCTGACGGAAGATTAAGAGGAAAAGAGCTATCAGGACAATAGACCTCTTCAAATTCTTTGGCTAATCCTATGATAGGAATAAAATTCAAATCTAATTCTTTGATTACTCTCAGACAGGAAGAAACCTGCCCTTTGCCTCCATCTACCAAAATAAGATGAGGAAGAGCACGCCCTTCTTTCAAAGATCTCTGATAACGCCGACGGACAACTTCTGAGAGCATGGCAAAGTCGTTTATTCCGTCTACTTCCTTGATTCTGAATCTTCGATATGCAGACCTTTTTGGTTTTCCTTTTTCAAAAACTACGACTGATCCAGTAGCTTCTTTTCCTCTTGTATTAGAAACATCAAATCCTTCAATAAGTAATGGCCTTTTCTTTAATTCCAGGTATCCCTTAAGATGGTCGAGTGCTTGCTCTTTGTCTCCCCTTCTCTCCTGTTGCAGGATAAGATAAGCATTCTTTTTTGCCAACTGCATTAGTTTTAGTCTATTTCCCCTTCTGGGGATTTCTAATCTAACCTTTTTCCCTCGCCTCTGAGAAAGCCACTCCTGGATAACCTTAAGTTCGGCAATTTCATTAGGAATTAATATTCTTGCTGGAACAAAAGAAATTCTCGCATAATACTCTTTCAAGAAGAAAGTTATTATGTCTTCCTTCTGACTTTTTTCTCTCACATCAAGTAAGAAATGTTTTCTATCAATAACTTTGCCTTCTCGAATCAGAAAAACTACTACACAGGCATTCTCTTGTTCAGAAACAATATCGACCAAATCTATATCCTCTCCTGGGAAAGAGACCATTTTTTGACTCTGGCTGACCCTATGGATATCCCTGATACAATCCCTTAATGTAGCTGCTTTCTCAAATTCTTCTTTCAGGGAGGCCTCTTCCATTTCTTCTTGTAATCGTCGGAGTAAGTCCTGATAGTGTCCCTGCAGGAAAAGAGAGACACTTCGAACTAAGGAGGAGTACACTTCTCTAGTGATTTTTTTCACGCAAGGAGCGTGGCATTCTTTTATATAGTAGTTAAGGCACGGTCTAATTCTCAATGTGAACCTTTTTTTGCATCTACGCAAAGGAAAAAAACGACTAATCAAAATTAAAACCCTTCTGGCTGCTTTTACATTAGTATAAGGACCGAAATAGAGAGAACCATCTTTCCTGGGATTCCGGGTTAGAAGTAGACGTGGGAAAAGTTCAGAAATAGTAAGCTTAATATAAGGATAAGATTTGTCATCTCTAAACTGAATATTATAGTGCGGATGATGATATTTTATTAAATTGGATTCTAGGATAAGAGCCTCTGTTTCTGAGTCGGTAATCATCCACTCGATGTCTTTTATTTCGCTGACAAGAGAGCTTATCCTGGGACAGGAATGTGTTTTGCCAGAGAAATAAGACCTTACTCTTTTTTTCAAAGAAAGAGCTTTGCCTATATATAATACTTTCCCCTTTCTGTCTTTTAAAAGGTACACCCCTGGTTTGTTCGGCAGACAATCTAACCTTTCTCTTATTCTCAACTTATCGGACATAAGAATACCTCAGGACAATTTTCGTATCTCGTTGTTCGTATCTCATATCTCGATGCTCGATACTAGATACTCGTTTCGACCCCACCCTCGCCTTTTGTCTTTAGTTTTTCTTCTTTTACGAGCATCGAGCATCCAGGATCGAGTATATAGAACTGAGACGTTTTTTTCCACTCTTGAAATACTAGATACGATTCACGTTTCTTCAAGAAAAGCCAGAATCGTATCTCCATACTCTTTCTGTTTGACTATGCCCATATTTCTTCGAGTAAAATTAATATTCTCGTGAGGTGAATACTGAACTATAATTGTGGCTTTGTTTATTTCTACCTCTTCGATTATGTCCAATGTTCTGTTCTGCATCTTTTTGTAGTAGGGAGGAGCAATGAAGATAAAGTCAAATTTCTCTTCTTCTAATAGAATGGGGAGAAAGGCAAGCACATTTTTCCGCCATATTTTTACCTGAGAAAAAAGCTTATAGGAAGCAATATTTTCTTCTATTACTCTTGCTGCTAGAGGACCTTTTTCTACAAAAACTGCTCTTCTTGCTCCTCTACTTAAAGCTTCAATTCCCACCGCTCCTGAGCCTGCGTAAAGGTCCAGAAAACTAAGGCCTTTGATTCTTTCACCTATAACATCAAAAAGAGATTTTCTCAGGCGAGAAAGAAGAGGACGGGTAGAATTATCTCTGCAGGTTTTTATTCTTCTTCCCTTTAGTGTTCCCCCAGTAATTCTCATTGTTTCGTCCTGTCAAGGAATGCCTCAGGATAATTTCCTCCGTCACCATTTTCGTATCTCGTTGTTCGTATCTCATATCTCGATGCTCGATACTAGATACTCGTTTCGACCCCACCCTCGCCTTTTGTCTTTAGTTTT
>WJOQ01000214.1 GCA_009618505.1 Clostridia bacterium
AGATATCGGATTAGAGTAAATAGAACTTATTCCAAATTTGAATCATCTGAGGTAGCTTCCTGATAAAAATTGCTGCCTCTGTAAATAATATTGATATCTTTGATTTTGATGCTCTGCTCTTATCTGTCGTCTTCTCCCTAAATATAAGACATTTTGGACAGAAGACGATAAAGCCTTTTTAAGATGCCCTGTCCACAAGGGGTGGGGCTTTCTGGCAAACCTTATAAATAATAAATACGGTGAGAGGATAGTATAGCGGTATTGAACCATTTACAGAGACTTTTTATGATCACAAACAAAGCTTGCTTACCTGTTTTTGGTCTGCCTAAGCTCATGCCAAAAGTAAGATTTGGTTTTTTTTGTTTTTTATAGATCTTAATCCACATTTGTCGCTTTCTGTATAAGAGTAAAGACATTGGCTAGCTTCCTCTAAATTAAAATCCTTATTTTATCTCTATTCTAGACTATAGATTGACGACGCTATGTCGTCCTTTTTTATTTGAAGCGACAACATCTCTTTTTTTAGAACCATCTAATCGAATAAATCATTTTATTCACTTAAAATCCAATTTAAGTTGATAATTATGCTTATTCTGGATAGCTTTTGATAGGTATTTTTTATCTTAGTATATTTAAGATAACTACAGTAATACCTAAAAAGAAACTAAAAATGAGTGAAAAAATAAAGCAAAATTTATCCCTTCGGATTTACTTGGACGTGGCCGATAATAATATGTATCTTTCTTTTTATTGGGAATAGCGTGTAGTAAAGACAAAAATGCAAAACCGAAAACTTAAAGAGTTCAAAAACAAATCACGAGAGAAGAGCGAGAGAGGAAGTCTGTTGCACAGAATGTTTGATTCTATACGCTAAACGCTATTCGCTCCCTTAAGATGCCATTTCCTTTATTTTTATCAGGTTAATCAGGTGGGCTCTTTCCCGTTCTTCCAGCTTCATAGTGATATATCTTACTGTCTCTTCCACAAGGGGTATAAAAATATATTCCAGAGCATTTACTCTTCTTCTTGTTCGCTCGATTTCTTTAGCTAGTCGCTTTAACTCATCCTCTTTCTGGGCCAGGTTGAGTAAAGAGGGTAGGATGTTCAGGAACGCTTTAAGGGTAAAATCAAGTTTCCAATTAGTTCCATAAAAACCATAACATAAAGGGTTGCCCTCTATTTGCAGCTTAAATCGAGGAGCCTGGAATCTCGTATATCCAGATACTTCTAAACCCACCTTCATTTCAGTCCACATAAGAGCCTCTTCTATTTCTCTTTCTGAGTTAAGCATTTTGGCTACCTGAAAGTCAGCATAGACTCTATTCAGCTCTTGCAACACTCTTTTCTGCAACTCTCGTACTTCTTTAACTAAAGGAAGGAACTGCTGAATTAACTCGTCTCTTTTATTTTCTAAGAGGTCATGTGCTCGATGAGCCATAGCAAGTCTATGCTTCTGTTGTAGTAGCTCCATCCGGGTCGGGTTAACTTGCACAGTCTGCGGCATTTTTTTCTGGTCCTTTCCTATTTCGTTTTGGGAGAATTTGGTCAATGCTTCTGGATACTCAAGACGATATACGACATACGATATACTATATACGGTACTTTTCTATAAACTCATCTCTTACCCTTTTCAGTTCTGGGGTAGGAATTATCTTGAGTAACTTCCAGCCAATATTTAGAGTCTCCTCTACTGGGCGGTCTTCATTCTGCGCCTGTGAGACAAAGTCTCGCTCGAATTCATCGGCGAAGCGAAGGTACTTTCTGTCCATTTCACTAAGAGTAGCCTCACCCATAACCAGTGCCAATTCTCTGATTTCCAGTCCCTGGGCGTAGCAAGCATAGAGCTGGTTGGACAACTCACGGTGGTCTTCTCGGGTTTTCCCTCCTCCTATTCCTTCATCCATCAGGCGGGATAAGGAGGGAAGGACATTTATGGGAGGATAGATTCCCTTCTGGTGAAGATTTCTTTGCAGCATAATCTGACCTTCCGTAATGTACCCGGTAAGGTCAGGTATGGGATGGGTTTTGTCATCATCAGGCATACTGAGGATGGGAATTAAGGTGATAGAGCCTTTTTTCTCTTTAATTCTACCGGCTCGCTCGTAAATACTAGCCAGATCTGTATAAAGATAGCCCGGATATCCTCTTCTTCCAGGAACCTCCCGCCTGGCAGCAGAGAGTTCACGCAGCGCTTCAGCATAGTTGGTCATATCAATCAAGATGACCAGAATATGCATTTCTTTGTCGAAAGCAAGGTATTCGGCGCAAGTTAAAGCCATTCTGGGCGTAGAAATTCTCTCGATTACAGGGTCATCGGCCAAATTGAGAAAGAGAGTGGTTTTTTCCATTGCGCCACTGGCTTCAAAGTTGGAGATAAAGAAATTTGCTTCTTCAAAAGTTATTCCCATAGCAGCAAAGACAATACCGAATTCCTCCTCTTTTCCCAGGACCTTAGCCTGTCTGACGATTTGAGCTGCTAATTGAATATGAGGTAGACCTGCTCCGGAGAAAATCGGTAGTTTTTGTCCTCGCGAGAGTGTGTTCAGTCCATCGATAGCTGAGATTCCGGTCTGGATAAATTCCTCTGGATAGGCGCGTGATTCAGGATTAATAGGGCTTCCACCTATATCCAATCTTTTTTCTGGAATTATCTTTGCTCCTCCGTCTCGAGGTCTGCCCCATCCGTCAAATACCCTTCCTACAAGATCTTCCGATACATCCAGTTGAATTCCCTTGCCCAGGAACTTTACCTGGGTTCCTTCTATCCCTAACTCAGTAGCCCGTTCGAATAATTGCACTAAAGCTGTTTGGGAGGTTACTTCCAGAACTCTACCTCGCCTTTTTTCTCCATTGGCCAGCTCAATCTCTACCAGCTCTTCATAAGATATCCCTGAGACCTTTTCTACCAACATCAAAGGTCCGGTCAGTTCTTTTACAGTACTATATTGTTTTATTTTCATCCTCTTTTCCCCGTGCTGTGTATCAACTCATCAACCTCTTTTTTTGATTTCCTGCTTATCTTATCTCTCTCTTTTTCTATGTCTTCCTCAGGGACATATTTCATCTTGGCGATATCTTCTCTTACAGAAAGAGAGATGAGGCTGTCCAGGGATATTTCTTCTTTTAGGGCTTCCAGACATACATCATAATAACTCAACACTGTTTTCAGCATCAGATACTGTTTTTTTATGGAAGTATAAGTATCTATGTCATGGAAAGCAAATTGCTGCAGGAAATCTTCCCTCAAAGAACGGGCTGTTTCCATAGCTATTCTATCCTGACTGGATAAGGCATCCAAACCTACCAGTCTGACCGTTTCTCTTAATTCGTCCTCTTGCTGCAACAGAGCCATAGCTCTACCTCG
>WJOQ01000292.1 GCA_009618505.1 Clostridia bacterium
TTTCGAATTAGTAAAAAAAACTGGAGGAAAAATAAAAATAATCCAGGGAAACCCCTGCAGTGCCTGTTTGAATGAGCTCGGGGAAAGCCTTGCACTGTGTGAAAACCAATTAGAGGATTTTAAAGATCTCATTATCCTGGTAGGACCCGAAGCGAAACCACACGTCTCTTGCCGGAATCTGATTCTTTTTGGTAACTGCCTCAAACAATACAAGGATAAAGGCGTTTACGTAGCCGGTTGTCCCCCGACTGAGTATGAGCCAGCTAAAACGGATTCTCTAAAAGAAGTGTTAACCAAGATTTTGGACAAAAGAGACTCTCGATAGTATCATTATGGGAGTTGACCGTATGAATTTAAGAGGCATAATAGCAAAAATCATAATTGCTTTGCTAGGAAGCGTAATCATAACCTGCAACATATATTCTTGGCAAGAAATTAAGGTAATAGCTATGAGTAAGACTATTCATCTGCCCGCGCCTGTTACTAAGGGGAAGGTATCGCTAGAAGAGGCAATAAAAAAGAGAAGATCGAGAAGAAGTTTTAAGGATAATGCCCTTAACCTCAACCAGGTCTCACAAATTCTCTGGGCAGCTCAAGGAATCACGCAAGAAAGAGGATACAAAAGAGCAGCGCCCTCAGCCGGTGCTCTATATCCTCTGGAAATTTATCTTGTGGTCGCCAAGGTAGAAACACTTGATGCCGGAGTGTACCACTATAACCCCGTCAATCATTCCCTGGATTTAATCTTATCAGGAAACTATCAAGTTGCACTGGCAAAAGCCTGTCTGGGACAAATGTTCATTGCCGATGCACCCATCTCCATCGTGGTAACGGCACAATACGAGAGAACAACAAGTAAATATGGAGAAAGAGGACTTCGGTATGTCCACATCGAAGTTGGACACGTGGGGCAAAATATCTGTTTAGAGACAGTAAGTTTGGGACTTGCAACTGTCACTACAGGAGCATTTTGGGATGAAGAAGTTTCAAAGATATTACATTTACCAGAGAGACATAAGCCCTTATATGTATTGCCAGTTGGATATCCTGAATGAGATCGAGCAGCAAAAACTTCTACCTGGGTTTTCTTTTGAGGTAATAAGGAGCAATTCTCGCTGCTCCATTTCAAGAACAGATCCTTACTATGTTGTGGTGGCAATATGACATATGAGTTTGAGCTAGTAAAACGATTAGTCAGAGCGTAGTTCAATAGCTTCGAATAAACACCGACTCAGCCCAAACCTCAGGACTTGTTAATCTGGTTTTTGGAGAGAATTCCTCAAGGCCAACCATGATGAGGGTGAGTAATTACTCGATAAATCTCACCAGTTGATCAATTAATTTACGTTTTCTTTTGCTCAAGTCAACTTTTTCATTCGGATATCCAACTGGCAAAATAGCCACCGCTTTATACTTCTTTGATATGCCGAGCATCTCATTCAAAAAAGACATCTGGGGCGGAGTATAGGTGAGAGAAGCGAGTCGTTCTTCCTGAATTTTTAATATCGTGTACCCAATGCAAATCCACATAGATTCGTTCCAATACGGTTCATTCTTTTTGGCAAATGCCACAATTAGATATGGTGCTTCCGTAAGAAAAGATTTAACAGGTGACAGATTAAAAGAGGATAGAGATTCTTTAAAACTACCCTTAACATGGTCATAAAACTTCTGCTCGCGTTTCTCACACTCCTGACGAATTCTTTCCTTTAAATCCAAATTGCTTACCGCCACAAAAAACCATGGCTGACGATTTAGCCCAGAAGGAGCGTAGCTGGCTGCTTCTATTATTCTATTTATCACTTGCCTAGATATCGGTGAAATTTTATAGCTTCGAATACTTCTGCGTTTCTTCATCAGCTCTACTATTGTCATATTCCCTCCTCTTAACGATTGCTATTGTTCACATTTAGATTCGGCTTCTCCGTCGCTCATTAAAGGAAACCTTGGCTAGTTTCCTCATATCACTATATCCTATTAGCAAAGGATTCAGATGAGCCAACCGAATATCAAGTTGATAGTTGGCTTTGACGCGACCCGGGTTCACGGTCATCTCAACCCAGATTCAACTTAATCACCTAGCGTGAGAACCAGCATCAATCCCCTCCCTAGAACTTATTAAGAAATGGCCTTTTGCCCAACAACTCATATGAAAACCTCTTAATACTTGTTTGGAGATTTCCTAAATAGCATCCTCTGTAAATAAGTAACCCAAATCTCAGCACTTGTCAATCTGGTTATACTGAGATCAAGTTCATCAGAAGAGAATGGGAGGTCAATAGTGGACCAGATTCAGCCTCACTCTCATTGACATGGCTATTTTTATAACTAAGATGAGAAGTGAGTCCCAGAGCTGCCGTCAAAGAGGACCCGGGTAATAAACAAAACAGGCCTTGTTGAGGCAATAGTTTAGCCAGACAGGGCTAGCAGAGGGAGGTTCCTGATGGATGCAGATATTACTGTTAAAAAGCTTACAGATTTATTCAAAGAGAACATAACCGAGCTACAAGATGAGCCAGAGTTTCAGTGGAAAAGGGAAAGTATAAAATACGCCGTAGATGAAAAGGGAGAACCTTGCCTGAAATTAACAATGGGAAACGTTGCCTTAGATTATGATTTGTGGGCGGGTTTGAGAAACCCGGCTCTTGTCGGCCTATACCCCGTTGGGTTACGGGAAATCTGGGAATTCTTCGCAAATCGGAGGAAAACAGGGATTGATGAGTCTGGAAGGCAGACGATTTTTCAGATAGCACGCTCCTACGATTTCGCCCGCAAGAACTACACTCGAGCGCTAATCATTTCAGTCATGCTTCCCTTTTCCCTCAAAACTATCGAGAGCTACACTGAACTCTTTCTTAAAGAGAAAGCAGGGTCTTCCCATATATTCGCAAGAATGTACGAGGATGTTAACCTCATCATCGACAAAGCTACAATGAGAATAGCCGCCAATCTTGTCGCTGATGACAGGGTGGTTGTGGGAATGGACAACGACACTGTCAAAGCGATCTCCAAAGAAGCTGTTCCTTCTACCCGGCGGGGGACATCTCATGGGCCCTGTAAAGGAGGTAATTACTCCCAAAAAAGCATTGCAGTACTTATGGGACTTGGACAGTTTGGGGTATCAAGAATTGTCTTCAGAGATGAAATTACTAACGGTAAAGTGGAAAGGTTCTCTGGACTCTTGAGATCGATTGTAATATTTGACAAAAAGAAGCTCGTCAAAGATGGTAGCGACGGCGTTATCTATCCTAGTGACACCTGGCGGCAGTTTCTATTTAATTTATTCGATTTCACCAACATAACTCCCAATATCAACAAATACCGGTTCTGTTCATACATATCTCACTATG
>WJOQ01000159.1 GCA_009618505.1 Clostridia bacterium
CCGGTCAAAGTGTTATAAACTCTAAGAGACAATTTATCAGTCCTACTATCTCGTATCTCGTTGTTCGTATCTCGTATCTCGCACTCCCTCACCTCTTCCCTCTCTTATAGTTCATAGTTCATCGACAGAAAGAAGAGACGGTGAATCAGTTGGCTAACAGGCTAGCAGGTCAATGAACTATGAACAACGAACACACAATGAGGAGAGGAAAAACAAACATCAGACATCTAGAATTCGGAGTTTTCTCTCTTTTCTTTCGAGATACCAGATACGAGATACCAGATACGATTTTCTACTCACTACTTACCATTTGAATAGTGGCTACTGCCCAGCAGCACATTGCCTTGTTCTTACCTATGAAACCCATTTTTTCAGAAGTAGTGGCCTTGATTCCTATCCGACCAGTCTGGATTCTTAAGGCCTGAGCAATATTTTCTTTCATCTTATCGACATAGGGTGAAATCTTGGGTTCTTCTGCTACCAACGTAGCATCTAAATTATTTATTCGGTAGCCATCTTTTTTTAGTAATTGGAAAATCCTTGTTAATAATATTAAGCTAGAAATTCCTTCATATTTGGGATCATTGTCGGGAAATAAAGAGCCTATATCTTTTTTACCTGCTGCTCCTAGTAAGGCATCCCCCATACTGTGCAATAAAAGATCAGCATCAGAATGTCCCCCTAGGCCCATTGGATGGGGTATATGAACTCCCCCCAAAATAAGCTTCCTCCCTCTTACCAGAGGATGCACATCGTATCCTATTCCTACACGCATTTTTGTCTCGTATCTCGTTGTTCGTATCTCGTATCTCGTTACTTAATTTTTCCTGAGAACCGCTCTCTTCCGCTCTTTTTCTTTCGAGATACCAGATACGAGATGCTAGATACTATTCCTCAATAGTATCTCAGCTAATTTCAAATCCAGGGAAGTAGTAATCTTGATATTCATCTCATCTCCCAGAATTATCATGACTTTCTTCCCTATTTTTTCTACCAGGGCAGCATCATCACTTGCCCATTGACCCGATTGCCTGGCTGTTTGGTAGGCTTTCCATATTATCTCTCTCTTGAACCCCTGAGGAGTCTGGATAGAGTAGAGTCTCTTTCTATCCAGGGTCTGAGCCACAGCACTTTCTCGGCTGACCTCCTTGACTGTTTCTTTGATTGGAACAGCTAATGTTGCTGCTCCATATTTCTCTACCTGATGAATTAATCTTTCGATTAACTCAGGAAAGATTAAAGGGCGAACTCCATCGTGTATAAGCACTATATCAGTATCTCTATCTACTAGCTGCAGCCCCTGAAAGACAGAATCACCTCTCTCTTTACCTCCCTCAACAGTAGCTTTTATTTTTTTGTAGTCAGAGTAGGATAGAATCGATTTCTGAACATATTCCTTCATTCTGGGAGGTATAACCAGAATAATTTTGTCTATCAGCTCACACTTTTCAAACCTCTCAATAGTCCAGCAGAAAATTGGCTTTTTGCAGAGATAAGAAAACTGCTTTGGTCGAACTTCACCAAACCTTACTCCTTTACCAGCTCCTACGATAATGACCTCCACTCTCACTTGGTTTGTCCCTTGGCTCTGACTCTTTTCACTTTTATTTTGTTCTTATTTGCCTCTTGCTTTAACTCAGTGAATATCATTTTTCCTGTGGTAGTCTGAAGGACAGAAGTCACGATAATCTCTGTTTCCCTGCCAATGTACTTCTTTCCTTTCTCTACCACTACCATTGTGCCATCTTCCAGATAGGCAATTCCCTGATTAGGATTTTCTCCTTCCTTGAGGATGTTGATTCTTAAAGACTCTCCCGGCAAAAGAATAGGCTTGAGAGCAGTAGCTATTTCATTTATGTTCAGCACATCTACATCTTTGATCTTAGCTACTTTCTTAAGATTATAATCGTTAGTAATTACCAGTCCTTTTATTACTTTGGCTAATTGAAGTAATTTACTATCGACTTCTAGTATATCTGGAAAATCGGTATCGACAATTTCCACCGGAACTGTCTCCTGGTTTTGCAGTCTATGAACTATATCCAAACCTCTTCTACCTCGAGTTCGCTTGGTGGAAGATGAAGAATCGGCAATCTGCTGTAATTCAGTAAGAACAAAATGCGGAATTACCAGTATTCCTTCTATAAAACCAGTTTCACAGAGGTCAACTATTCTACCATCAATGATAACAGACGTATCCAGGATTTTATATTTTCCCGTTGCTGCAGTGGTTTTCTTACCAGTAAACCGGAATAGAAAATTAGCTATTTCCTCTTTTCTTTTAAGGGATACAGCCAAACCAATAGTAGCAAATACCAGATTAATCAGAAAAAGAATAAAGGGAGAAAACGACTTCAAGGGAACAATCCATAGAATAGGATAAGCTATCAAATTGGCGATTATAACGCCTCCCGCTAATCCCAGTACGCCTATTATTAATCCTTTTACAGAAATCTTGCTTAGTTTTCGTTCAACGGCAATTATTATTGTAGCTATCCAGCATCCCGCCAGAGCAGGTATCCAAGGATTAAACTCCATAAAAAGCGCTATTCCATAACAAACAATACCAACTAAAATAACAAATAGAGTCCGTAATCTTATCTCTTCAAATTTCATTAAACTCCCACCTCCTTTTTATCATCAAAAACGTTTGCCTAGCAACGCTCTATTCTTGAGTCGTTCTAACTCCCGCTTGACAGAGCCAGCTCTCCTCTCTCCCACTTCATTAATTTCGGTCAATTCTAGCACAGTTGAGTTCATGATATTGGGTAAATCTCCCAGGGCAGCTACTACATTTTCTACGACTGAGACTGGTAAATGAGGCACTTTGGATAGAATTCGGTATCCTTTGGGCAAAACTGACAAATCCAGGTTCTCAGGTTTTGTTCCGTAACCCAGAATACGCACAATACCTTCTGCTTCTAACAGTTTTTCCGTACTTATTACTTCTAATTCTAGGCAGACTTTCTCATAATCTTCCTTTACATAGTCTTGCAATATTTGTCTAGTTTCACTTAAGGTATTACCTACTATTTCGTTTAGTTGCATCTCTGTCAAACGTCCCTCTCCCCCCAGCTCTATAATATATCTTTCTATTTCCTCTTTTATCCTTCTTATCATTTCGCCTCTTTGAATAGCTCTTATCGCATCAATCAACCTCATTTCATCCTGAAATTCCAAAAGGTCTAGTTCTGTTAACACCTCGTTGAAGGCTGCCCGGTATCTTTCCAGAGTTTGTAGCGCTTGATTGGCCTTGTTTATAAGTTCAGGTACGCTCCCTAAGACATACTTGGTTTCTCCCTGATACAAAGTAATTACGTGTCTAGACTGAGAAACAGCTATAACAGG
>WJOQ01000201.1 GCA_009618505.1 Clostridia bacterium
ATATTCTCCTTAAGGCTTTCTGAGAAAAGGAAAGTTTCCTGGGGAACATAACCAATATTTCTGCGCAGGACTTCAAGGGGTATGGTCTTAATTTCAATACCATCAATAGTAAGAGAACCTTGTCTTAGCTCCAGTAATCGGGGAATTAGATTAACCAAAGTACTTTTACCTGAACCGATGGGGCCTGTAATACCTATAGTTATCCCTTTAACTATCTTCAAATTAATATTCTTCAATATCACCTTCTCATCATAGGCAAAACTTACATTTTTGAACTCAATTGCTCCTTCAAGAGTTTTAATATCCTGCGTCCATTCACCATCTTGAATTTCCGGGACCTGCTCAAGTATTTCCATTAGCCTGCCCATGGAAGCAGAGCCTCTTTGCACTAAATTAATTACAAAACCTAGAGCCATCATTGGAAAGGTAAGCATCATTAAGTATCCGTTGAATTGTACCAGTTGCCCCAGGCTAATTTTTTCTGCAATAACCAGTCGCCCTCCCAGCCACAAAACAATTACCATTCCTATTCCAAAGATAAGCATAATAAAGGGGAAGAATGGTCCCCATATCTTTACCAGGGACATATTTTTGTTCATATACTCCTGATTCAATTGTTTAAATTTTCTTTTTTCGTTCTGCTCCTGAGCATGTGCTTTTACTACCCGTATCCCGCTTAGATTCTCTTGTACTCCTGCACTCATACTGGAGAATTGCTCCTGTACTTTTTTGAAACGATGAAATATTCTGGAACTAAAAATGGTAACAGTTATCGTCAGGACCGGCAGCGGTATGAGCGAATAAAGAGTCAGCTTGTAGTCAATTGTCAGCATCAGAGCAATAGCTGCCGTTCCCATGATTATTGTATTGAGTAAATTCCGAATACCCGGGCCCAGGAGCATTCGCACTGCTTTCAAGTCATTAGTAGCGCGAGCCATAATATCTCCCGTCTTTATCTTGTGGAAATAGGATAAAGATAGCTTTTGTAGATGACTGAATAAATCATTGCGTAATTCATATTCAACCTGGAAAGCAACTCCCACTATTCTGCGAGTCATCAGATAGCGAAAAAATCCTCCCATAATGGAGATGGATACTATTAGCAGGGCATATAAAAGCAGCGTCTCCTTGCTTATTACTGTCTGCAGGCCATCGATGGTGTAGCGTAATACATAAGGGATTAAAAGAGCACATAGGTTGGTGCCGATGGAAAAAATAACTCCCCATATCAAGTCTCCCCTATGTCTTAATAGGTAAGTTTTTAGTCTGGCAAGATTATTGTTTATTCTCATAGCAGTCAATAACTTTTCTATAATTTGTAGTTTAGATTGGGTTAAGTTTATCAAGAAAAAGATGAGTGTCAATCTATTTTTTGCTGACTATTAATCTGGAGAGACATAGAGTTGTCTGCTTAACAAATTCCTACTCTGTGCTATATTGATGATGCGATATCACTTAAAATCAAGATGGGTTGTAAAAACAACTGAAGTTGAGAGGAGGAAGGAAATGACTCAGCTGCGCATAAAATCAAAACAAGAGTGTAAGTATGCTTTGGTTTCATTGGGAGAAGTTATGGTTAGATTGAACCCCAATGAGGGAAGGATAAGAACAGCGAGAACTTTTACTGTTACGGAGGGTGGAGGGGAATACAATGCATCCAGGGCTCTTAAAAAGGTATTTGGACTGAATACAGCCGTGGTAACGGCACTACCCGATTGTGAGGCAGGGCATCTGTGTGAGGATTTAATGATGCAAGGTGGGGTTGATTTAAGTCATTTAGTCTGGCTTCCTTTTGATGGAGTGGGGAGAGAGACTCGCCTGGGATTAAATTGGACAGAGAAGGGCTATGGGGTAAGGAGTGCTAAGACAGAATATGACCGAGGTCACACAGCAGCTTCCCAGTTGAAAAGAGGAGATATTGACTGGGATAAAATATTCAAAGAAGAAGGAGCGCAGTGGTTTCATACAGGCGGTATTTATGCTGCTCTTTCTCAGACAACGCCCCAGGTGATTATTGAAGCTATGCAGGCTGCTCAAGCGGCAGGTACTATAGTATCCTATGACCTTAATTATCGAGCTTCCCTCTGGAAAGCTATAGGAGGACAGAAAAAGGCCCAAGAAGTCAATCAGCGGATTGCTCCTTTGGTTGATGTAATGATGGGCAATGAAGAGGATTTTTCTGCCGCATTGGGCTTTAGGATAAAGGGAGTAGAAATCAGTAAGAAGATGGATATTACTCAAACAGAAGGTTTCCGGGGAATGGCTGGGGAGGTAGCTGAAAAGTATCCTAATTTCAAAGCAGTAGTAACTTCCTTAAGAAATGCAAAGACTGCTTTGATAAATGATTGGGGAGGTATTGTTTGTATAGAGGGAAAGTTCTACCAGGCAACTCCCAGGAAGAATCTGGAAGTTTATGATCGGGTCGGTATGGGAGATAGTTTTGCCTCAGGATTTATCTATGCTGTTTTGAGTGACAAGACTCCTCAAGAAGCCGTTGAATTTGCTGCTGCCCATGGCGCTCTGGCTGGAACCACCCCTGGTGACACCAGTATGGCAACACTAGCTGAAGTGACCAAAGAGATAGAACGAGCTCAAAAAGGCGGAGTAGCCAGAGCCGCCCGCTGAATAGAAATCCGTTGCTAGTTGCTCGGATGCCCTGACCCCCAGTTTTGTTCATTGTTCGTTGTTCATTGACCTACTAGCTCGTTAGTTAGCTTGTTAATCTAGTTAAGTGGTTAATTTTTCCTTTATCCCACAGGGGAGAAAGTACTATTCACCAATTAACCACTCACCATTTGCCATTTTATTGTTTTTTCTATCGATGAACTATGATTTTGTCTTTTTTCTTGTTTTTTCGATGAACTATGAACCATGAACTATGAACTAATTAAGAGAGGGATAGGGTGAGGGGAAAACGAGTATTCTAAATGCTAGGGCGGGACATGAATGAGGAGCGAGGAACTGAAAGGAAAAGTTTATTAAGTCTGGGACCCCTATGGCAAGAAAAATACCTCCTAATGAAGAACAATTAGTGAGTTATGAGAACCGTAAGCCAATAATAATTGGTATTGCCGGCGGCTCAGCCTGTGGAAAGAATCGTATCGTCACGGCTCTAAGTGAAACTCTTTTCAGATCAATATTAAAGATAAAAATCCTTTGTATGGATGCCTATTTCAAAAAACCGCTTCCCAAATGTATAGCACCGTTTTCGGGGCGAGAATATGATGATTACAATCATCCTGAATCCGTAGATATAAAGGGATTGTTGGCTGATATCAAGCTTTTTCTTGAAAGCAAAAAATTTGATGTAATTATTGTTGAAGGATTATTGGTTCTTCAAGACAG
>WJOQ01000374.1 GCA_009618505.1 Clostridia bacterium
TATGGGACTTCAAGCCAGACTTATGTCTCAGGCTTTGCGGAAGTTGACTGGAGCTATAAGTAATTCTAAAACCTGCACTATTTTCGTTAATCAATTAAGGATGAAGATTGGGGTGGTCTTTGGTAATCCTGAAATCACTCCGGGAGGAAGAGCTCTCAAGTTTTATGCTTCTGTGAGAATGGAGATAAGAAGAAGAGCTTTTTTGACCAGAGGGGAAGAGCGAATAGGCAATGTAACAGTAGTAAAGATAGTTAAAAACAAGCTTGCTCCTCCTTTTCGTAAAGCTGAATTTGACCTCTTGTTTGGTGAGGGGATATCTCAGGAGGGAGACATATTGAATGTGGGGGGCGAGTTAGGAATTATTGAAAAGTCAGGAAGCTGGTATTCCTATGGAGATACTCAGCTAGGGCAAGGTAAGGAAAGTGCTGGTCAATTTCTTAAGGAAAAAAAGAATTCTGCTCTGCGAGGAGAAATAGAGCGAAAGATAAGAGATAAACTTGGATTTTCAGAAAAAAGAGGGAAAAACTCAAAACCTAAAAATCACTCCCAGGAAAGAAAATCATAGAATTTGGAAGCTCAGGATGGACAAAGCTATCAGAGTCTTACTCTTTCTGTTTTGTTTTTTGTTGTGTGCTTATCCTGCAAAAGCTCTTCAGGATTATGAAGTAGGGAATATAAGATACAAATCCTTCTCTACTCACACCCAGATAATTATAGAAAAGACAGCACAGACAGACTGTCTGCCTGCCAGAGAGTTGACCAGTCCTTCTCGTTTGTTGATTAATTTATTTCCGGCTGTTCTTCTTACTTTACAGGGAAGAGCTGAAGTAGGACATCAGCAGGAGATAGCGGTGGGGGATAATTTTATCCAGGCAGTTCGTTTAAAGCAAGAGCATGAGTCTATACTGCAAGTAGTCATAGATTTAGCTCTTACCGAGTATACTTATAATATTTCTTTCCAAGAACCAGATAGTTTAGTTATTGATATAAGGGGACCGAGAGATGATTCAGATAAGGATTTGGTAGTAGACCTATTAAAAAAGATTGAATCTTTTCCCTCTATCCCTTCGGTTTCTCCAGAGAAGAAAGGGAAGGTCTTTAAGATAGTTTTGGACCCTGGGCATGGGGGAGACGACCCAGGAGCTGTAGGTCCTAGTGGATTAAAGGAGAAAGATGTAGTTCTAGCCGTAGCTAAGGAATTGGCTAGCCTGCTGAAAAAAGAACCAGGCATAGAGGTTCATTTAACCAGAGAGAAGGACCGTTTCCTTTATTTATATCGAAGAACAGAGATAGCTAATCAGTTAGGAGGGAACATTTTTATGAGTATCCATGCCAATGCAGCTCCTAGTCGGAAAGCAACAGGAGTAGAGACTTTTATCAATTCTAGGTATGCCGAGGACAAAGAAGCAGCACTGGTGGCAGCAAGGGAGAATAGACCTGCTGAATTTAAAGGTATCTCCCGGGAGGCAGAGGCTCTTCTCTGGGATATGATTCAAGACAAATATAAAAGCGAAAGTAATGATTTAGCTCATTCTATCCAGAAAGGATTATCGGAAGCTACCGGTTTGGAGGATAGAGGAGTAAAGAAGGCTCCTTTTTCTGTCTTGAGAGGGGCAGCTATGCCGGCTGTTTTAGTGGAAATAGGTTTTATTTCTAATCCCTGGGAGGAGAGCAAACTAAAAAAGGATGATTTCAGAAAGAAAATTGCCCAGGGGATTCTGGATGGATTGAAGGATTATCTGGAAAAGATAGAATTGATAACCTTAGAACCAATTGCAGAAAACTGAAAGAGTCTGAGTTCTAGATACTCGATTCTAGATGCTTGATACTCGTAAAAGAAGAAAGACAAAGGATGAATCAAAACGAGTATCCAGTATCGAGCATCGATATACGATATACGCAATACGAGAATGGTGAGGTCAAATTGGCTTCTTCAAAAAAAAAATCTAAAAAGAAAAAGAGGACAAGACGTTTTCTAATCTATGCCTTGATAGTGATAGTTGTTTTTATTGCTGGCATGATGTTTGCTCCACTACTTCAAGAAAAAGCCTACCAACTCAAGGAGTGGTTTGTCAAGCCTCCACCTCCCGATATGAAGAGAGTCAAGCTCTATTTTTCCTCTCCAGAAAGTAAATATCTTGTTTATGAAGAAAGAAAGATAGTGGCCTTTCCGGAGATAACCGAGGAAGTAAAATCAATATTAGAAGAGCTAATTAAAGGACCCCAGGATTCCTCTTTTAGTGCCACTCTTCCTCCTGAAACAGAAGTAAGGGCTGCTTACATAAGAGACAACTGTCTATATATAGACTTTTCCTCTTCTTTGAGAGACAAACACCCGGGTGGAACTACGGGAGAATTGCTCACTGTCTATTCTATAGTTAATACTCTTCTTGATAATTTTCCTTCCCAGTCTTATGTGCAGATTCTAATAGAGGGTATGCCTGAAGAAACCCTGGCTGGACATATTGATATAAGAAATCCTCTAGGCAAGAATCTTGATATTATGAAAAATCCTTAGGAAATCTGAGTTACTGCAGGCTATGTCAAAAGATAAAGATTTTATTTTTATTTGTTTTTGTAGTGTTTTCATCGGGTCCTTAGTAATCTCAGGGGTTTTAGCCAGTAAAATCATAGCTCTGGGAGAAATATATGTCCCTGCTGGAGTACTTGCCTATGCTGTGACTTTTACCATGACTGACACTATTGGAGAAGTATGGGGGAAGAAGTATGCTCAGCAGGTTGTTATAGCTGGCTTATTGACATTGATAGTGGTACTCTTACTCATTTATCTAGCTGTCATTCTACCAGCCGCTCCCTTTTGGGAAGGGGAAGAAGCTTTCCAGCGTATTTTAGGTATGAGACAGGGAGCTCTCAGGATAATTGTAGCCAGTATAGTAGCTTATTCTATCAGTCAGTATCATGATGTATGGGCTTTTCATTTCTGGAGGAAAATCACTCATGAGCGTCATCTCTGGTTACGTAACAATGCTTCTACGCTTGTCTCCCAGGCGATAGATACTTTTTTGTTTATCATGCTTGCCTTTTACGGAGTGGTTCCCATTCTTCCTTTAATTCTCGGTCAGTATCTCATAAAGGCTTGTGTGGCTCTCCTTGATACACCCCTGGTCTATCTTCTGGTTAATTTTGTGAGAAAGAAGTAACTCCGGAGATTTACCACATCTACCGAAGGATATTTTCTGAAGAAGCCTTATAGGAGCAACCTTAACGAAGCTTCGAGTTGAGGAAAAAGAAAAATATACTGTTTGAGGAGCAAGGCGACGATGCTCTGCCTTTTTTTGAACTTGGGGGGAGCAGGCC
>WJOQ01000227.1 GCA_009618505.1 Clostridia bacterium
CGAGGGGAGTGGCCGAGACCGATGTGGTAGTTACCCTGCGTCTTAAGAATGTAGACCTCTGGCAAGCACTGGAGGCTGTTTTAGAAGTGAGAGGCTTCACCTATCGAGAGGAAGACGGAATTATCCGGGTCGGTAAGCGAGAGGAACTGCTTGAAGATAAACTACCTCTGGTGACCGAGATTATTCTCTTAAAATACGTTAAGGCGGAAGAGATAAAAGAAATTTGTCAGCATTTTCTTTCCTTCTCGGGAACTATCAAAACAGATGTTCACAGTAAGGTCCTTATTATCACCGATATCTTCCCAAATATTGAGAAAATCAGAGAAGTGGCAATTAAACTAGACACCAAACCTCCGCCAGTGTTAGAAAAAAAGCGATTTCAATTAAATTACATAGATATAGAGGAAAAAGAAGATATTTTGAAGGAGGTTCTGAATAATATAATTGAAGAGGGAGAATTTTTCCTGGATTCTCTATCTAACTGTGTCTATGTGGAGATTCCTTCTTCCAATATAGAAAGGGTCACCGAATATTTTGAAAAACTCGATGTTCGTCCCAAGCGGATCATGATTAAAGCGGAATTTGTAGAAATCCGCCTGACTGATGAAGAGGAGCTAGGTATAAAGTGGAGATGGAAGGGAGCCTATGATAATTATCCTCTGGGGGCAACTTTTCGCTATCCCTATCAAACCAGGTCCGAATCCGGAGAGTCCGCTGTCAATCCAGGTCTTTCCACTCTGGCTGCTGGAATGGGAGTAATCTTTGGCAGTGCTGGACAGGAATTCAGGGGAATAATAGATCTGCTCATTTCTGAAGGGAAGGCTAATTTACTTTCCAGTCCAAATATCGCTACTCTCGAGGAGAAGGAGGCGAAGATAGATGTAGGAGACGAGTATCCTTATGAGACATATGTGATAGAGGGAGGGGTAAAGGTTCCCACCATAAAATTCAAGACCGTGGGAGCAACTCTCCTGGTTACCCCTTATATCAAGGGCGAAAAAGAAGTGATTTTGGATATAGAGTCCGAAGTCAGTGAGATCACCGGAGCTCCTCCCTTTCCCACAGCCCCTCCCATAGTGGGTACCAGGAAGGCCAGGACTCAGATAGCAGTGGATGATGGAGCCACTATTGTCATTGGCGGTCTCTTGAGAGAAACCGATAAGAAGACCAGGGAAGGTATTCCTTTCTTGTCTCGCCTTCCTCTCCTGGGTTCTCTTTTTACCTATAAGACAACTAAAAAGGAAAAGACTGACCTGTTGGTCTTTATTACCCCCTATATTCTATCGGAAGAGCTAGAAGAGGAAAACATAATAGAAAAGATCAAACCCCTGAAAGTTCAAATAGAGGAACTTTATCAAAAGGGACTGGATTACAAAAAACTGGGAGACTATGAGAAAGCACAAGAATACCTTGAGGAAACTGCAGAGAAAAGTCGAACCTATGGTTTCTCTAGTTATCTGGAGTCTACAGAGAAAGAATTACTCGAATTAGAGAGACTAAAGAAAGAAAAAGTGGAGGAAGAAGAGAGAGAAAGGGCAAAGCTAGAGGAAAAGAGAGAAAAGGAGAAACTAGAGGAAGAAAAAAGAGAGAAGGCAAAGTTAGAAGAAGAGAGAATAAAGAAAGCAGGACTAGAGAAAAAGGAAACAGAGAAGGGACCTGTCCTCGCTCTGGCTCTAGGTAAATGGTTTCCATCAAAGGACAATAATTCCTTCATGATATACGAAGCTCAACTTAGATTAAAAGGGAGCCTAAGACTCTTGGGTGGTGGAGGCAAGTCCTCTGAAGGATCCTCATATATTGGTTACTTCGGAGTCAGGATAGGAGATAGGCTGAACATTGGTGTGGGTGGAATAAACTCAAGTGCACTTGAGAAAACTGAGTTGATGCTCACGGCTGGATTTTCGCTGGGAACAGAGATAGTAAGACTGGAAGGGAACTACTTCTACATAGCTGAAAACGAAGATGCTAGTGGAATAAGAGCTATATTAGGAATAACATTCTAAGAATAAAGAAAGAAAAAGGCAATTATTTCTTACCAAGGAGGAAATACAAATGAATAAGATTAGTGTCTTGTTATTAGTTTCCTTAGTAATATTACCAGGCTTCATCGTTACCGGGTGCTCCTTGCTTCCCAACACTTCCTTAGAGATTCTCCAGTATAGTCTGGAAAAAACAGTTGTAGAGGGTGAGTTGGCTGCACAAATCACGGGAGTTGCTCATAATGATGGTAGTGCCAGATTAGAATATGCTGAGATTAAAGGAGACTTTTACAGCCAGGATGATACCTTATTGGCCACAGGTTTTGCCAGGACGATCTCAGAAGGGGAATCTTTTACTCTTGCTCCGGGAGAAATATGGGAGTTCACCATTTCCTGCTCTTCTTTAGCAAGAGATGTTCACCCTTCCTTAAACATTCTTAACTGGGACCTGGAGCCAGATAGTTTAGGAGCCAGGATAGTCGGTGAAGCTGAGAATAATGGAGATGTGGTACTTTCCTTTGCCGAGATCACCGGTACTTTTTATGATGCGGCGGAGAAAGAACTGGCTTCAGGGACAGTCACTACCACCAGATTAGGCATCGGAGAGATCTGGGAGTATACCATTTCCTATCCGGCACCAAACTTTGCAGATGTGGATCAGGTCAAAGTCGAAGTGACTAATACCGACTATGAGCCAGAACCAACCCAGAATGTGGATCATATTACGGTCCAGGTGGGTACGCTAAGAGGGTCCACTATCATGCCCTGAGAAGCACGCCGCAAGAATAACTTCTTTTCCTGCCCAGGAAATCCTTGATTTTTCCATTTTTTCTAATACAATACAGTTAGTAATGAAGGTTGCTTCTGGTTCTGTTTATTAGAGGTGCTGCCAGTTTGCAGTAGCTGGCTGCCTCATCTAGATGAAATAGCTGGAGTACACGAATAGAAGGGAACAAAGAAGTAGAGTCCAGGTATTGAGGGGATAGAAGATACTTAGATTATACGTAAAGACAGGGTGTCCTTTTTGTCAGAGAGTCCTTGACTATGCTAGCGAGCATAATATTCCATTGCAGGAAAAAAATATCTACGATGACGAACAGAACTTAAAGGAGCTTCTGCAGATTGGTGGCAAACAGCAAGTGCCATTCCTTCTTGACCGGTCAGCGGACATCTCCCTATATGAGTCCGATGATATAGTAGAATACCTGGAGCAAAGATACCTTAAGTAAGATTCGTCAACAGACAGGCATATTTCTCAAACCATCGCCTTTGCCTGAATCTGAGAAAACACATTGCGGCAAAGAAAAAGTTTAGAG